>JAFKJZ010000516.1 GCA_017305815.1 Hyphomicrobiales bacterium | reverse complement strand
CGTGCGCGATCTCGTCGAGATCGGCATCGGCCTGACGCGCGAGAAGAAGCGCAAGGACGTCGAGGCCAAGGCCCATCTTTCGGCCGAGGAGCGCGTGCTGAACGCGCTGGTCGGCGAGGCCGCCAGCCCCGCCACCCGCGAGAGCTTCCGCAAGAAGCTGCGCGCCAACGAGCTCGATGACAAGGAAATCGAGATCCAGGTGCGGGACCAGTCAGGCGGCATGCCGCAATTCGACGTTCCCGGCATGCCGGGCGCCTCGATCGGCGTGATGAACATCGGCGACATGCTCGGCAAGGCCTTTGGCGGCAAGACCAAGACGCGCCGCGTCACCGTGCGCGACAGCTACAAGGTGCTGATCGACGAGGAATCCGACAAGCTGCTCGACGACGACCAGCTGACTTCAGAGGCGATCGCCGTCGTCGAGAATGACGGCATCGTCTTCCTCGACGAGATCGACAAGATCTGCGCCCGCGAAGGCCGGTCGGGCGATGTCTCCCGTGAAGGCGTGCAGCGCGACCTGCTGCCCCTGATCGAGGGGACAACGGTTGCCACCAAGTACGGGCCGGTGAAGACGGATCACATCCTGTTCATCGCCTCGGGCGCATTCCACATCGCCAAGCCGTCGGACCTGCTGCCGGAACTGCAGGGTCGACTGCCGATCCGCGTCGAGCTCAACGCGCTGACACAGTCCGACTTCCGCCAGATCCTGACGGAGCCGGAATCGAGCCTGATCAAGCAGTATGTCGCTCTGATGCAGACGGAAGGCGTCAACCTCGTCATCGCCGAGGATGCAATCGACGCAATCGCCCGCATCGCCGTCGAGGTCAACGCGTCGGTCGAGAACATCGGCGCCCGTCGCCTGCAGACGGTGATGGAGCGGATCCTCGACGAGATCAGCTTCGCCGCGCCGGATCGCTCCGGCGAGACGGTGACGATCGACGCCGCCTATATCGAGGCGCATATCGGCGATCTCTCGCGCAACATCGACCTGTCGCGCTACATCCTCTGACGAGAACTGCCGCCCCCGCGCCAGCCGCGCGGGGGCGGCAGCCGACGCGGCGTTATCCGGGCCAGTGTGGCAGGTAAGCCGTATTCGCGGCCGGATTTCCGATGCTATAAGCCGGGATCGGCCGATCCGTCCCGGGTGCGGTCATGTTGACCGACCGACGGAATTTCCATGCGTCTCCTGCGCAGTGCCCTGCTCGCCTCCCTGATCCTTGCGACCACCCTGCCCGCTTTCGCCGTCGTCGCGGTGCCACCCGGCAACCGCTCGAAGCAGCAGCCGACGATCGACATGAGTTCGATCAAGCGCGCCGGCGAGACCAAGGAAAGCTTCGAGGCGAAGTACCGCCGCATCTATTCGCTGCTGCAGCGCGACAAGGGCCTGATGCGCTCGATCAAGCGCGCCGCCGCCACCTATGGCGTCGATCCCGTCCACCTGGTGGGCGCCATCGTTGGCGAGCACACCTACAATGTCGGCGGTCTCGACAGCGCCCAGGCCTATTACGTCAAGGCCCTCGCCTATCTCGGAACCAAGGACCTCTCCTTCGGCTACCAGGGCGAATCCGTCGCCGACTTCGTCGCGCGGCCACAGTTTTCCGAATGCGACGGCCTTTCCAGCGCCTATGACCTGTGGACCTGCCGAGAAGACGTCTGGGACAAGGAATTCCGCGGCAGGAAGGTCGATGGCAAGTCGTTCCCGCGCGACCGCTTCTCGAAGGTGTTCTTCCAGCCGCTCTTTGCCGGCCAGACCTTCGGCCTCGGCCAGATCAATCCGCTGACCGCCCTCACCGTCACCGATATCGTCCACCGGAAGAGCGGCCTGCCGCTGCTCAACGCCGAACAGGCGCCGCAGCTCTACCAGGCGATCATGGATCCCAACATGTCGCTGGACTACATGGCGGCGATCATCCGCCTGTCGATCGATGTCTATCGCGACACGGCCGGGGTCGACATCTCCAACAATCCCGGCATCACCTCGACGCTTTACAATGTCGGTGACGTCAAGGTCCGCGCCCGGGCGCTCGCGGCCGATCGCAAGCGCAACAAGAACGCCTTGCCGCAGGAAAACTACTATGGCTGGCTGGTGAACGACCGCATCGACGAGCTGCGCAAGTTGCTCTGAAGAGCCTTTGCTTCGGCTCAGGCGCCGTCGACATGATCGCGCGCCGCAGCGTCGCGAACCGCTTTCTTCAAATCCCGCAAGGACTTGGCGCTGAGGCCACGGATTGTCGATGCCAGCAGGTGGGCGAGCTCGGTCGCGGCCGGGTCGAGGCCGGCCGTATCGACGACGACGCGCGGATGCGACGTCTCTGCCAGGCGCTGCAACTCCTCGGCCTCGTCCCAGATCACGTTGAAATAGGCGATGATGCGCTGGACCATGAACCAGCTCGGACTGCCGCGCCGGCCATGCTCGAGCGCCGACAGGTAGGAGCTCGACACCTGCAGCCCCTCGGCCATCGTCTTCAGCGACAGCCCGCGCTCGTCGCGCATGGCGCGCAGCTTTCGTCCGAACGGCGTCACACGTCGCCTGCCTTGTGCGCCGTCCGCTTCTTGCGGATGCGCACATAGAGAGCGCCGCCGCCGCCATGGCTGCGATGCGCCTCCTCGAAACCGATAACGATGTTGCGCAGGCCGGGCTCCGCCAGCCATTGCGGCACGCGCCGCCGGAGCACGCCACGCTCATTCATGCCGAACGGGTCATCGCCGCCGACCTTGCCCTTGCCGGTGATGACGATCACCAGCTTGGAGCCGCGCGATTGCGCGTCGATCAGAAAACCACGCAGGCGATCATGCGCGTCGAGCTGGGTCAGGCCATGCAGATCGATGCGGCCATCGATCTCGATCGTGCCGCGCGCGACGCGGGTCAGCGTCCGGCGCTCGATCGGATGCAGGGGCGGCGGAGGCGGCGGCACCGCCTTGCCGATCTTGCCGGCCTTGGCGGGCATCGCCGTTCCCTTCGCCGTCGCGGCTGCGACCGGCGGCATTTCGGCCGGCGGTTCCGGCGGCTCGACGATCGCATCCTCCGGCCGGAGCGGCGCCACGGTGCGCGCGACGGTCGCCCAGAGCGTGCGCTCTTCGCCGGACAGATTGCGCTTGCGACGCGTCATGGACCGCTCCGCGGCGCCAGCACGACGAAATCGCCGGCAGCCTGCATGCGTCCCGCGATCCGGCCGGCCTCGTCGCCGGAACCGAAGAAGATGTCGCCCCGCGCCGGGCCGAGAATGGCGGACCCGGTATCCTGCGCCATCATCAACCGCCGATACGTGACGCCGCCCTCGGCTGCCGGCAGGCGCGTGTCGATCCAGATCGGCGCATGGAAGGTGTGCAGCGTGCGATCGACGGCGAGGCTGCGGCCGGCCGTCAGCGGCACCTTGGCGGCGGCGATCGGGCCGAGCTCGGGATCGATCACCGGCGCCTCGCGGAAAAAGATGTAGGAGCGGTTCTGCCAGATCACCTCGGAGGCCTGGTCGGGATGCTCGGCGAGCCAGGCGCGGATCGTCTGCATGCTGACGCCGCCCTTCGGCAGTTCCTGCCGGTCGAGCAGGACCTTGCCGACCGAGGTATAGGCATGACCGGATTTGGCAGCATAAGTCACGCGTAGCAACGCGCCGTCCGGCATGCGCAGGCGGGCCGCGCCCTGGATATGGATGAAGAGCGCGTCGACGCGGTCGGCGACATAGGCGAGCTCCAGGCCACGACCGTCGAGCGCGCCGCGCTCGATCTCGCCGCGGTCGAAGAAGGGCTCGAACCCGGCCGTCGTCCTGCGGGCAAAGCGCATGCCGGGCTCGAGGCCCGGCGGCGGCGCCTGCTCGTCGACCTCGACCAGCTCAGCCGGCGGCCCCAGCAGCGGCACGCGAAACGTCTCGTCGGGATGCCGCGAGGCGGCGACTTCCGGCTCGTAGAAGCCGGTGAAGAAACCATTGCCGGCGGCCGACGCCACCCGCATCGGCTGGAAATGGGTCTCGAAGAAGGTCCGGGCCTCGCCGGCGACAATCTCCGCCGGCATGGCGGCGGCGATCCGGGCGATCCGGGCGAGGGCGGTACCGTCGATGCCGAGGCTGCGGGTCTTCGGCTCGTTGGCGGCGGCGTAGACGGCGCTCAGGCGATAGGCGCGCCACGCCGCGGCATGGTCATCATCCTGCCAACCCTCGATCGCGCCGAACGGCAAAGGCACAAGCCGGGCGTTTCCTTCCGTGGACACGAGCGAGGTTCCCGGTCATTCAACGGTTTCGGTGGCGACGAGCAGCCAGTTGGGATCGCGCGAGCCGACGTCGCGCGCAAAGGTCCAGATGTCGGTGACATCGGCGATGTGCACGGGATCGCCGTCGACGACCTCGCCGGCCTTGTCGCGGGTCGCCGAGATCAGCTTCGACACGAACTTGACCGAAACCTGCGCCGTGCCGCCCTTGAGCGCCGCATCGACCATCTCGACCTTCTCGAAGCCGACGAAATTGAACTCGACCGTCTCGCCGCGCGACTCGCGATCTCCGATGGCGCTGACGAAGCCGTCATAGACCTCGCGGCCGAGCAGCGGCTTCAGCGTCTTCTGGTCGCCGCGGGCGAACGAGGTGACGATCATCTCGTAGGCGGTGCGGGCGCCGTCGATAAACTGCTGCGGATCGAAATTGCGATCGGCCGCCATGATCTGGCCGAGCGCCGTCGCGAGCGGGGTGCCGGCGGGCGCGATGGCGGCGATGCGCTGGTCGTCGGCCGTCGCCCCGGCGGGCGTGGGGGCGACGTCGTCATTGGCGCGACGGGGCAGGGGGATGACCTTGTCGTCGGCGCTGGCGTCCGGTTCGCTCGCCTTGCGGCGGGTGAACGGATCAAAGGGCGGGCGCTCATTGCCGGTCCGCTGGCCAAGCACGCCACGCAGCTTGAAGAAGATCACCACCGCGAGGACGAGGAAGATCAGCGTGTAGATATCGACGAAGCCGTTCATGCCGAAGGCATCCTGTCCTATTCCGGGGGCGTCCATGAAGCCGATTGCGCGATCGGCCGGCACGGACCCAATGTGGTAATCGTTGGGCGTCGATCCAAGTCCGTCAAGACCACAAAGGCCGACCGGGCGGGAATGCCGGGGTCCGGCCCTCTGCGCGTCTTCGACGAGCTCGGCACCGCCGCTTGTATCACCGAGACGGAAGTGTTAGCGAGCCCACTTGTTGAGATCGGGCCATTCGGCCGGATTGTTCCAGGGGAGCCGCCTTCAATGGCCGATGATAACGAAAATGGCGCGGGCCAGCTCGCCCAGCCCAACCTTTCGATCCTGCTGCAATATGTGAAGGACCAGTCCTTCGAGAACCCGGCCGCGCCGCGCTCGCTCGGCCCGCGCCGCACGGCGCCGCAGATCAACATCGGCATCAATGTCGGCGCCACGCCGCTGGACGGCGACGACTACGAGATCGAACTGCGCCTCGAAGGCCGCGCCACCGACGGTGACCAGGCGCTGTTCGTCGCCGAGCTGGTCTATGCCGGCGTGTTCCGCGTCTCGAACGTGCCGCAGGAAAACCTGGCCCCGATCCTGATGATCGAGTGCCCGCGCCTGCTGTTCCCGTTCGCGCGCCAGATCCTCGCCGACATGACCCGCAATGGCGGCTTCCCGCCGCTGCTGGTCGACCCGGTCGACTTCACCCAGCTCTACCGCCAGCGCCTGATGGAAATGGCCGCCGCCCAGCAGGGTTCGCGTCCGAGCTGATCGAACTTCGATCACCCGAGATGAAAAAGCTCCCGAGCCGGCGGTTCGGGAGCTTTTTTGTTGCCTGCCCGGAAAGCCCGGGTCAGCCCGGCTCGACTTCCTCGGGCATATAGGTCTTCCACAAGGCGCTGTCGCCCATCTTGGCGATGAAGGCGCGATGCGCCGCCTGCTCTTCCGCCGTGACGCGAAAAGCGCGCGGCACGGCCCGCTGCTGCGGCGCGGCCACGACCGCCAGGCCGCCATCGACGGTCACCTCAGCGACGGCTTCCGGCACCAGGACCAGGTCCGGCTGGCGGCCGCCGATCAGCTCCAGATAGACGTCGGCCAGAAGCACGGAGTCGATCAGGCCGCCGTGGACGGTGCGCGAGCTGGTATCGATGCCATAGCGCGAGCAGAGCGCGTCCAGCGTGTTCGCCGCCTTCGGATGCTTGCGCCGCGCCAGCGCCAGCGTGTCGATGACGCGCTCGGGCGGAATCGGTGGCTTGCCGAGCCGGGCGAATTCGGCGTTCAGGAAGCTGATATCGAAATTGGCGTTGTGGGCGATCAGCGTCGCGCCGTCGATGAAGGAGAGGAATTCGTCGACGACGGCGCCGAACAGCGGCTTGTCGGCGAGGAACTCGTCCGACAGGCCGTGCACGCGGAACGCCTCTTCCGGCATGGAGCGTTCCGGATTGATGTAGACGTGATAGTCACGACCGGTCGGCAGGTGGTTGAACAGTTCGACGGCGCCGATTTCGACGAGCCGGTCGCCCTTCAGCGGCTCCAGGCCCGTCGTTTCGGTATCGAAGACGATTTCGCGCAAGGCTCAGCTCCGCTTCGTTCCAGTCATCATGGCATGTCGGCGGTCGGATTGGATCCGCTTGCCGCCCGCGCCGCCAGCGCGCGAACGATATCGGCCACGCAACGGGCCGAAGCCGCCTTGCTGCCGCCGGTATCGACAATGAAATGCGCCCGCCGCCGCTTCTCGGCGTCCGGCATCTGGCGCGCGAGAATGGCGGCCAGCCGCTCGGCCGTCATGCCCGGCCGCTGCAGCACCCGCTCGGCC
>JAFKJZ010000515.1 GCA_017305815.1 Hyphomicrobiales bacterium | reverse complement strand
ATCCTGCTGCAGGAAGATGCCGTCGTCGAAGCGGATGGCCGCATCCGCGCGACAGAAACAGTTCGTCCGCGTCAGCATATCCGCGCCAAGGGCCTCGATTTCGTCGAGGGCGATATCCTGCTCCCGCCTGGCGCCCGGCTCGGCATGCGACAACTCACGCTCGCCGCCTCGCTCAACCATGGCGCGGTTCCCGTCCGCCGCCGCCCGCGCGTCGCCATCATCGCCACCGGCGACGAATTGGTGGCGCCCGGCTCTGAACTCGGCCCGCACCAGATCGTCGCTTCCAACAGCTTCGGCATCGCGGCCCTGGTCGAACTCCTGGGCGGCACGGCGATCGACCTCGGAATCGTGCCGGACGACCGTGCCAAACTCGCCGCCACCATCGATCGCGCCACGGCCAGCGGCGCCGACATTCTGGTGACGCTCGGCGGCGCCTCGGTCGGCGAGCACGACTTCGTGCGCGAGGTGCTGGTCGAACGTGGCATGAAGCTCGATTTCTGGAAGATCGCCATGCGCCCCGGCAAGCCGCTGATGTTCGGCCGGCTCGGCCCCATGCGTGTGCTGGGCCTGCCCGGCAATCCGGTCTCCAGCCTGGTCTGCGGACTGCTGTTCCTGAAGCCGCTGATCCAGAGACTGCTCGGGCTGCCGCTCGTCGACGAGAGCGAAATGGCAGAACTCGGCGGCGCCATCGCCGCCAACGACCGCCGTCAGGACTATGTCCGCGCCAGCCTTGTGGACCTGCCGGATGGACGCCACATCGCGACGCCGCTGCCGCGCCAGGACAGTTCGATGCTGTCGACCTTCGCGCAGGCGCTCTGCTTGATCATCCGCCCGCCTTTCGCGCCAGAGGCGGCCAAGGGAGCGCCCTGCCGGATCCTGCGATTGCCCTGAAATTCGGCGATTCGAGCCATCGCCGAATTTTTTCGCAAAAGGTCAAGACTCTTTCTTCACACGGCCGGATTCTGCTCTAATATGTCGCCGTTCCATCCTCGGCCGAGGAACCACGCGCCGGTGCAGTAGTTGCACTGGAGCGGTTAGGGCCGTGGGAGGTGTTCTATGGCCAACTCGATCATGAAGCTGCCCTTGAGCAAGCGTACGCTGCAGTTCGGCTCGAGCTTCGCCGCAGGCGCCATGATGCTGTCGCGCATGAATCGATCCGAGCTGTCCCGCTACGACGACCTCGTCACCGACCTCTGCTGCCTGCCGACATCGACAAGCGGGTCGTCGCATCATCGCAAGGCGCCCGTGGACAAGAGGCGCACGCGCTGGACGATCTGGACGCTTGCGGCCGGCAAGTAGAAGTCGCGAACTCAAAAACACCGGAAGCCGGGCTCTTATTCGATCGGCTCGCTCTTCGCGATAGCGTCAGGCGGCGCCCATGGCGGCATGCGGCGCGGCGGGCTTGGCGTGCGCGCGAAAATCGAGGTCGACCACCAGCGGCAGGTGATCCGAGGCGACACGGGCAAGCGGCGTGCGCACGACCTCGACGTTCTTGACCGCCGCCCGGCCGCGCAGCCACACATGGTCGATCCGGAGCGTCGGCAGTCGTCCCGGAAAGGTCGGCTTCGCCTTCCGCTCGCCCCAGACCTTCTGCACATCGACAAACTCCGACGCGAGCCGACGATATGGCGAAAGTCCGGGAGGCGCGTTGAAATCACCGAGAAAGACGACCGGCTCTCGGCATTCGGGATGACCGAGCCATTCCGGCCCGAGCAGCGTGGAAAGCTGCAGCATCTGCTCATGCGGCCAGACGCCGAGATGGGTATTCACCACCTGTACCTCGACTCCGCCGACCTGCACCGAGGCCCAGAGCGCCCCGCGCGGCTCGACCTTGATCCGGTCATGGAAGCCCGGCAGCACACCCATCTTCTTCATCGAATAGGGCAGCCGGGTCAGAATGGCGTCGCCATAATGCTCGTCCGGGCCGATCCGGGTCGAGGGGTGGAAGCGCACCTCCATGCCGAGCATTTCGGCCAGCACCTGCGCCTGGTCGACCCGGCCGCTGCGCGGTCTCCCCACATCGATCTCCTGCAGCGCGACGATATCCGGCGCACAGTCCTGGATGACGTGGGCGATGCGCTCCGGCGACAACTTCTTGTCGATCCCGACGCAGGCATGGACGTTGTAGGAGAGGATGCGGGCGGTGCTCATGAGAACCAAGTTAGCGAAGGCCGTCGGGAACACAACTCAACTTAGTCCAAATCCGTAGACATCCCGCGAGTTCCCTCGCCCGGCCTGCGACCACCGGCTCGGCTCAGGAGCGACGGCGGTGGACCGAGGCGCCGAGCGCCGCCACCCAGGTGCGAGCGGGCTTGAAATCCGGCTCGCGCTGCCCGGCCTCGAGCTCGGCGATCAGCGTGGCCAGCTTGCCGGCCAGCACGTCCAGCGTCTCGATGTCGTACTTGTCGGTCTTGGGATCGGCTTCCATCTCGCGGCGAATGACGGTGAATGCCTGCATCCAGCTCTCGGTATCCTCGACCGAGGCGCCGGGTTGAAGGGCATTGTGCAATGCGCCCAAAAGCTCGAGAACGTCCATGTGACCCATACCCACTGCTTGTGATGGCCCCTTATCCATCGCAAGCAGCCCGCCATCAAGGGCCGCACCATTCTCAATCAAGTGCACATCTGCGTGCGCCCGTCATGCCGGGCGCGCCGGCATGACGCTAGGCGATCGGTCCGGAGAGCCGGCGGCGCTATTCGGCGGCGACGTCAAGGTGGAACGCGGCATCGTCGCCGGGACGGCCAACGCTGAAATAGCGAAAGCCTTCGCTAACGACATCCTCGCGACGATAGATGTTGCGCAGGTCGACCATCAACGGCGTGCGCATAGTCGCCTTCAGCCGCTTCAGGTCGAGCGCCCGGAAGATATCCCATTCCGTCACGATGACGAGGACATCGGCATCCTGTGCAGCGTCATAGGCATCCGTGGCGTAGTGGACGTCGGCAAGGACCTGCCGCGCCGGCTCGATGCCTTCGGGGTCGAAGGCCGAAACCCGCGCGCCCGCATCCTGCAGCGCCTGGATGATCGACAGCGACGGCGCTTCGCGCATGTCGTCGGTATTCGGCTTGAAGGTCAGCCCGAGGACGGCGACCTTCTTGCCGCGGATCTCGCCCCCCGAGGCCTGGATCACCTTGCGCGCCATGGCACGCTTGCGCTGGTCGTTGATCGAGACGGTGGTTTCGATCAGCCGTAGCGGCGTTCCCTGGTCCTGAGCCGTCTTGACGAGGGCCAGCGTGTCCTTTGGGAAGCACGAACCGCCATAGCCGGGGCCGGCATGCAGGAATTTCGAACCGATGCGGTTGTCGAGGCCGATGCCGCGCGACACCGCCTGGACGTCGGCGCCGACGCTCTCGCAGAGATCGGCCATCTCGTTGATGAAGGTGATCTTCATCGCCAGGAAGGCGTTGGCGGCGTACTTGATCAGTTCGGAGGAGCGGCGCGACGTGAACAGGATCGGTGCCTGGTTCAGGTAGAGCGGCCGATACACGCCCGCCATCACATCCTTGCCGCGCTCGCCTTCGACGCCGACGACGATTCGGTCGGGCCGCTTGAAATCGGCGATCGCCGCGCCCTCGCGCAGGAACTCGGGATTGGATACCACCGCCACGTCCGCATCCGGATTGGTCTCGCGGATGATCCGCTCTACCTCGTCGCCGGTGCCGACAGGCACAGTCGACTTGGTGACGACGACGGTGAAGCCCTTGACCGCCTGGGCGATCTCGCGCGCCGCCGCATAGACGTAGGAGAGATCGGCATGGCCATCGCCGCGCCGCGACGGCGTGCCGACCGCGATGAAGACGACATCCGCCTCGCCGACAGGGCCCGCCAGTTCGGTGGTGAAGGAGAGGCGGCCTGCCCGGACGTTGGAAGCGACCAGCGCTTCGAGCCCGGGCTCGAAGATCGGGATATGGTTCTGCTTCAGAGCCTCGATCTTGGCCGCGTCCTTGTCGATGCAGGTGACGTCGTGGCCGAAATCCGCGAGACATGCGCCGGAGACGAGGCCGACATAACCAGAACCGATCATCGCTATGCGCATGCTGACGCCTTCACTTTTGCCGTGATCCCGAACCTGGAACCATTGTAACGGACGAATATGGCGGCTTGATACCCTATCCCGGCGCAGCAATCGCCCGCAAACATGCAGGCGCCGGCCGACGATCGACGAAATCCGTGGACCGTTGGCCATACTCGGCCAGTGGGACTATTGACCCATCCGCCCGCGACGACTAGGTTCCGCCCCAATTCGAGGCACTGCCTCGATGAGCCCGTAGCTCAGCCGGTAGAGCACGTGACTTTTAATCATGGGGTCTCGGGTTCGAATCCCGACGGGCTCACCACTCCCCTGCTTCGTCCCATTCGACAAGACTGACCACCCAAGGCGATCCCGCCTTGCGAGGGCCGAGCGGATGGGATCCGCCCACATGTCGGCGGTCGCGCCGAAATGATCCATACGGGGCTGCCATGGTTTCGATCGCGATCTACGTCGCCGCCGGGCTGGCGGAAATCGCCGGTTGCTTCGCCTTCTGGGCGTGGCTGAAGCTCGATCACTCCCCCTTGTGGCTCGTGCCAGGCGCCCTGTCGCTCGCCCTCTTCGCCTATCTGCTGACATGGATCGACAGCGCTGCCGCCGGCCGCGCCTATGCGGCCTATGGCGGCATCTATATCGCGCTGTCGATCCTGTGGCTCTGGATCGTCGAGGGCGCCCGGCCCGATCGCTGGGATTTCGTCGGCGCCGCCATCTGCATCGCCGGCGCGTCGGTCATCCTGTTCGCGCCGCGCGGCTGAAGCCGCTTATTGCTGCGCCTTCGGCGGCGTGCCGTTCGACTTGAACGAGCCCGTGAAGGTGCCTTCCGCCGTCTTGGCCGTGCAGGTGACGATCGCCGGCTTGCCGGAATAGGGATCGCTGAACTTGCAGAGCCCCTCGGTCGCATGAAGGATCTTCGGCTCCTTGCCGGAGCGGATATTGACGTCGATCACCGGCAATCCGGCAATGCCCGTCTTCTTGTCGCCCGAAAGCTTGGTCGCGTCGCCGGTGAAACCGATCAACGTCTTGCCCTGCGTGAAGATGAACATGACGGCGCCGCCCGGCATGGGCTGGCTTGCCACCTCGTTGCGGCACTGCTTCGTGGCGTCCTTGCCGGCGACGACGAGCTTGTCGCACTTGCCGGCGCTGACCATCAGCGGCGGCGCGACCGGCTTGTTCTGCGCCTGCGCCGCCAGCGGCGCCAGCATCAGTGCGGATGCGATCAGGCTCGTCTTCATCATCGTCGTCATGTCGTCTCGCTTCAGCTCGTCTCGCGTCAGGACTACCCGCTCCTTCCTGGGGCAAGAAGCAGGCGAAAGATGGATGCGACTCTCCTTACGCGGGCCCGGCTGATTTGCACAGCGCCTGATGATCTGGCTGGGGTGACCCTAGAAGGCCCGGAAGGTCATGATCGTGCGCGTATCGCGGATGCCGTCGAAACGCTGCACCGATTCGGTGACGAAATGGCCGGGATCGGCGTCGTCCGGCAGGTAGAACTTCACCAGGAGGTCGAATTCGCCAGCGGTCGAATAGATCTCCGAGGCGATCTCCGCGTCGGCGATGGCATTCGCCACCTCATAGGCACGCCCGAGATGGCATTTGATCTGGACGAAAAGGGCTCGCATCAGGGCCTCCGGCAGGGCGTCATGTGAGGGATGGGGATATCAGGTCCGTCCCCCTCCCGGCAATCCACTCCGCTCCGGTGGCATCGGCGCCTGGCCGTCCCTCCGGCCGCGCGCGAACCTCGCGGGAGGCGCCAGGCAGGCGCAGAACCTTGCTATTCTGCCGCGGGCGGCTAGTTCAAGCGATGGATCCACGAGATCCGACGCGTTGCCGGAGTGCATGATGTCCCGCATTGCCTTCACGACGATCGTCTTCCTGCTGGCCGCCTCGCTGTTTTCGACCGCCGCCATCGCCGCGGAATCGGCTGCCGACAGCACCAAGGCGATCCGACTGTTTCCATAGTCCTCCCAGCCTCCCTCCCCGTCCAGCCGGTCTAAAACAGCGTCATCGGAATGCAGTCTCGGCATGCGACGGGACGGCACGCCTGAATAGGCGGTGATCCTCTTGACCAACCCTGAAGCGAAGGAAAGGATGCACCGCAACAAGCGGATGCACAGGAGACCGGGGGCCGATGGACGTCACATTTGCGATCAAGATTTTTTCGGCATTGTTTGCGATCATCAACCCGATCGCGGGTGTACCCATATTCCTCTCGCTGACAGCGGGCATGGCCCCGGGTGAGCAGCGCCGGACCGCCATCCTCGTCACGATTACCGTCGCAATCGGCAGCGTCGTTTCCGCGCTTGCCGGAACCGCGATTCTGGAATTCTTCGGTCTGACGGTGAATAATTTCCGCCTCGCCGGAGGCCTCGTCGTCCTCCTGCTGGCCCTATCCCTGCTCAACGGCGAGGACAGCCCCGCACATGCCGGATCGGCTGCGGAACAAAAGACCTACAAGACCGCAAGCAATGTCGCGTTCTATCCGATGAGCATTCCGCTCCTGCTTGGCCCGGGTTCCATCGCAACCCTGGTGGTCTATGCCCACGAGGGAAGATCGACCGGCCAGGAGATGGCGTTCTGGATCGGCCTCGCCGCTTTCCTCGTCGTCCTCGCCGCAATGATGATAGCGGCCCCGTTCATCGGACGCGTCGTTTCGCCGACGGTCATGAGCGTGACCAAGCGCCTCATGGGGATGATCCTCGCCGCGATCGGCGTGGAAATGATGGTCACGAGTCTGACGGCGCTGTTCCCGGGCTGGACCCACTGACGGCGCCGAC
>JAFKJZ010000514.1:6819-7381 GCA_017305815.1 Hyphomicrobiales bacterium | reverse complement strand
CGTCTGCCCCTATTCGGAAGCGACCAGCTCCAATCTCGACGTCCGCCTCGCCGTCGCCGTCTGAGACGCGGCGAAGCTCGTAAAGGAAAAGGCCCGGCGGATGCCGGGCCTTTTCGATTCATAGGGCTTTCGCCGGATGCTTTTCGCTGCGCCTAGAAGAAGGAGCGGCGCTGCCACCAGCCGCCGCGCTTCGGGCGGTCTTCCTCGGGCTCTGCCGGGGGCGTGGCCTCTTCGGCGGCGGGCTCGGCCTGAGGGGCCGGCGCTTCCGACGCCGCGGCTGCCTGATCGAGCTCACGCTCGACCGCCTCGGCCTGTTCCTCGGCCTCGATCGTGTCCTCGGTGATCACGCTGAAGCTCGGGCGTTCTTCCGCTGGCGCGTCATCCTCGTTGTCGCCGGTTTCCGGCATGTCGAGTTCCGGCTCGTCGCGGATCTCGTCCAGGAACGGCTCGGACATGTCGGCGATGTCGGCGACCGGGATGTCCGAGGCGATCAGGCGCTCGCCGGCATCTTCCGGCTCGACGTCGCGAATGCCTTCATCCTCGACCTCGACATAGCCTTCGG
>JAFKJZ010000514.1:0-6814 GCA_017305815.1 Hyphomicrobiales bacterium | reverse complement strand
GGCGACCACGGCGGCCGCCGCGACGGCCACGGCGGCGCCGACGGCGCGGCTCGCCATTCTCGTCGTGCTCGGTCTCGTCGCCTTCGGCGTCCTGGCCCGCCTCGGAGGCTTCGCCCGTCGAGGCCTCGGCAGCGGCGCCTTCACCGGCCTCGCCGTCCTCGTCCTCGTCACCAGCATCGGCGGCTCCGGCTTCCTGTCCGGCCTCGCCGGCAGCCTCGCCGCCACGACGCCGACGACGGCGACGGCGCTTGCGGCGTCCGCCTTCATCGGCACGGGCGCCATCGGCCGAGCCTTCGCCAGCGGCTTCCGCCTCTGCCTCGGCGCCATCGGCCTCCGTCTCGTCCTCGATCTCCTCGTCGACCGGCTGGATCGTGTCGGGATGAACGATGTGAGACGGGGCCGCGACCTGCGGGACGTCACGCGGAGCGACCGCTTCGCCGCGCTCCAGCATGTAGTGCTGGGCGGAGTTGACGCTTTCGTCGGCGAGAACGGTGATGGCGATGCCGAAGCGCGCCTCGATCTCGGCCAGGTGGTTGCGCTTCTGGTTGAGAATGTAGAGCGCGACGACCGTCTTGGTGCGGATGGTCAGGTTGTGGGTTGCGCCCTTGAGGAGGTTGTCCTCGAGCGAGCGCAGAACATGCAGCGCCACCGACGCCGGCGCGCGGACATAGCCGGTGCCATGGCAATGCGGGCAGGTCTCGACCGAGCTCTCGACGACGCCGGTGCGCAGGCGCTGGCGCGACATTTCGAGCAGGCCGAAATGCGAGATGCGGCCGACCTGGATGCGGGCGCGGTCGTTCTTCAGCGCATCCTTGAGCTTGCGCTCGACCGAACGGTTGTTGCGCTTCTCCTCCATGTCGATGAAGTCGACGACGATCAGGCCTGCGAGATCGCGCAGGCGGAGCTGGCGCGCCACTTCCTCGGCCGCTTCCAGGTTCGTCTGGTGCGCGGTGTCCTCGATGTTGTGCTCGCGCGTCGACCGGCCCGAGTTCACGTCGATGGCGACGAGCGCTTCGGTCTGGTTGATGACGATGTAGCCGCCGGACTTCAGCGTCACCTGCGGCGAGAACATCGCGTCGAGCTGCGCCTCGATGCCGGTGCGGGCGAAGATCGGCTGGCTCTCGCGATAGGGCTGCACGTTCTTCGCATGGCTCGGCATGAGCATGCGCATGAAGTCCTTCGCCTCGCGATAGCCGTCATCGCCGGCGACGAGAACCTCGTCGATGTCCTTGTTGTAGAGATCGCGGATCGAGCGCTTGATCAGGCTGCCTTCCTCATAGACGAGGGTAGGGGCGGCCGAGCGCAGCGTCAGCTCGCGGACGTTCTCCCAGAGGCGCAGCAGATATTCGAAGTCGCGCTTGACCTCGGCCTTGGTGCGCGAGGCGCCTGCCGTGCGCAGGATGACGCCCATGCCCTCCGGCACCTCCAGATCGGCGGCGACTTCCTTGAGGCGCTTGCGATCGGCGGTGTTGGTGATCTTGCGGGAGATGCCGCCGCCGCGCGCCGTGTTCGGCATCAGCACCGAATAGCGGCCGGCGAGCGACAGATAGGTGGTGAGAGCCGCGCCCTTGTTGCCGCGCTCTTCCTTGACGACCTGGACGAGCAGCACCTGGCGGCGCTTGATCACTTCCTGGATCTTGTACTGGCGGCCACGGCCACGGCGGCGCTCGGGCAGTTCCTCGAGCGCGTCCTCGGCGCCGACCAGCTCGACGGCGTCTTCCTCATGCTCCTCGTCGCCGCCGATCTCCTCGACGCTATGGTCGGAGGCGGGGGCGTCGAGATGCGACGAGGAATCGTCCTCCGCGCCGTTCTCGTCGGCATGGTCGTCACTCTCGGCCGAGGCCCGGCGCTCGCCATGAGCCTCGTCATCATGGGAATGATCGTCGTGGTGCTCGCCGGCATGCGCGTCGTGGGCATGCGCCTCGTCATGGGCGCCTGCCTCGGCGTTTGCCTCGTCAGCCTGGGCTGCTTCGGCCGATGCGCCTTCCTCGGCGCCGACGGCTTCCGAGCGGGCTTCGTCGGCGGCCTTGGCGGCAGCCGAACGGCCGCTGCGCCGGCGCGCATTCTTGGCCTTGGCGGCGGCGCGCTCCTCGGCCTCGCGCTCTTCCTGCTCTTCCGCCTCGATCAGCGCCTGACGGTCGGCGACGGGGATCTGGTAGTAGTCGGGGTGGATTTCCGAGAAAGCGAGGAAGCCGTGGCGGTTGCCGCCATATTCAACGAAGGCCGCCTGCAGCGAGGGTTCGACGCGCGTGACCTTGGCTAGATAGATATTGCCGCGAAGCTGCTTGCGGCTGGCAGATTCAAAGTCGAATTCCTCGACCCGATTGCCGCGCACCACCACGACCCGGGTCTCCTCCGGGTGGGTGGCATCGATGAGCATCTTGTTTGCCATATTGGAAATTCTCCATGGCTCGACGCGCAAGTCTCCGGCCGGCGCGAAGCGCCGATGCCGTGTTGATCGCGAAGAAGCCGAAATGGGGGAAAAGTGAACGTGCGCGTGCCTGCGCCAGCACCGTCGATGCCACCCGACCGGCAATGGCCGGTTCAAGGTTGGCGGGACGATAGGGGGTCGGCAAGAACATCGGTACGCGCTTTGAGCCTCTTGAAGAACACGCCGGCCAAGTTGCCTCAGCCGGAAATCCGACCGTGGACGCTTCCGCGTCACGCAGCCGCCGGATCGCAGGTCCGCTCGTCGAGCGCTCGGAAAAGTCGAGCGTGCACGACAAGGATACCTGTCCCATCCTCCCACCATGCACCGAAGTGACCGCGGAGCGCTCCTGGGACTTTGGGCCGTTAGCTCCGGCCGGATGTCTCTCAGCGCCCCACCGCATCATGCCGATCACGCCACGTTAGGCAGCAAACCGGTCGGAGGATGAATTCCGTAGTCTCCTTTTATGGAAGGCGACGATTCTTGGCAAGGATATTGGGTGGGGCGGACCGGCGATCGAGAGGGCGCTACCGGCACTGATCCGGCTCAGATTTTTCAGTTGTGCTACACTGCGCCGGTATCGTCTGGTCAGGAGCTCTTAACCATTCGATCCTATTCGTCTAAACAGCCGTGATCGGGGCGGGGGCCAGGCTGAACCGGGCGATACGACAGGCATGCGAGAACGACAAGGCATCAGCGGCAATCCACGGAGTTGGCGACGGGTCCGCCACGGGCTCGGGCGATGGCTGGGCGCCGGGTGCTTCATACTGGTTTCCGCGCTGGCTTCGGCGGCGGAATCCCCGATCGACAACAGCATCACCTCCGCGATTGCGCCGGCCGGATCGCGGCCCGGCGACGCGTCGCCCGTTTCGCAGCTTCCCTCGCGGGTCGCGAGCCCTTCGGCCGGCGATGATCCGTCGGCGGTCGTCCCGGCCGTGGCCGAGACGGCACCGGTCGTCGCGCGCGAGGCCCGCGTCGTCGGGGATGCGGCGCGCACCCGTTTCGTCATGGACCTGACCGGCCCTTCGGCCGTGTCGGTCTTTACGCTCGACGAGCCCTATCGCGTCGTCGTCGACCTGCCGGAAATGCATTTCGACCTCGCCGCTGACGCCGGCAAGACCGGCAAGGGGCTGATCTCCGCCTTCCGCTACGGTCTGATCTCCGCCGGCAAGTCGCGCATCGTGCTCGACGCGACCGGGCCGGTCGCGGTCGACAAGGCCTTCGTGCTGCCGGCCGAGAACGACCAGCCCGCCCGTCTCGTGGTCGACCTGGTCAAGAGCACCCGCACCGCCTTTCTCGATACGCTGCGGATCTCGCGTGATCGCGACCGCGCCGCCGCCCAGCACGAGCTCGACGCGACGCCGGGCCCGGCACCCAACGACGGCAAGCTGCGCATCGTGCTCGATCCCGGCCATGGCGGAATCGATTCCGGCGCCATCGCGAAGTCCGGCATGATGGAGAAGACCATCGTCCTCGCCTTCGCCCAGACGCTGCGCGAGAAGCTGGAGGCGAACAGCCGCTACGAAGTGCTGATGACGCGTTCGGACGACACGTTCATCCCCCTGCGCGGCCGCGTCCAGTATGCGCGCGCCAAGCACGCGGACCTGTTCATCTCGATCCACGCCGATTCGTTCTCGGGCAGCGATATCCGCGGCGCGACCGTCTACACCCTGTCGGAGCGCGCCTCGGACCAGATGGCGGCGTCGATCGCGGAATCGGAAAACAAGTCCGACATCCTCGCCGGCGTCGAGGTGCCCGAGGATACCAACGAGGTCTCCGACATCCTGATCGACCTCGCGCGCCGCGAGACGAAGAATTTCGCCGTCGTCTTCGCCCGCAACGTGATCAAGGAACTGAAGCCCGGCGTGCGGCTGTTCAAGCGCGCGCACCAGCAGGCGGGCTTCATGGTGCTGAAGGCGCCGGACGTGCCGTCGGCGCTGGTCGAACTCGGCTATCTGTCCAATCCGGATGATGAAAAGCTGCTGACTTCCTCCGAATGGCGGGACAAGACGGCGGTGGCGATCTCGCGGGCGATCGACGGATATTTCCGCAACCGGGTGGCGAACATGGCGGCCTCGGAAGCCCCGAATTCCGCGGTCGGCGCGCCATGAATCCGCTGTTGCCTGAAAATCACGCAGCCGCCAGCGCTTCCCTTGGTGGCCTCTGCGCCCAAGTTTCTCCACAAATCGACTGGAAGAACGGACCCGTTGGGTCTATCGAGGCCAAACGAACCTGCAGTTCGCCTTCAGTCAACGGGCGGTTGAGCCTGAAGCCTTGTGGCGTTGGTCGCGCGGAGAGCGCGGGCGGTGTCGTTCTTTTATCGGAACCGGTGTGGCAACCCGTGCCAGGCCGTTCATCCAATTTCGAACCGGGGTTCGTCTCGTCGGCCTGAGCTCGTCGCCGGCAAGGCGATCCAGCGGGGAACGCGAGCGATATGTTTCTGCGACTAATCGGCTATTTATTCGGGATTGGCGCCGTGTTTTTCTTGGCAGTTGCTGCAGGTGTGGCTTGGTATGTCTCCGGCTTGACGGGCGGTCTGCCCTCCGTCGAGGTGCTGGCGAAATACGAGCCGCCGGTGATGACGCGCATCCATGCGTCGGACGGCCAGCTGGTCGGCGAATATGCCCGCGAGCGGCGTCTCTACCTGCCGATCCAGGCGATCCCGGATCGGGTCAAGGCAGCCTTCATCTCGGCCGAAGACAAGAATTTCTACCAGCACGCCGGCCTCGACTATTACGGCATCGCCCGCGCCGCGCTGCAGAACGTCGCCGCGCTCTCGTCCGACAAGCGCATGATCGGCGCCTCGACGATCACCCAGCAGGTCGCCAAGAACTTCCTGCTCACCAACGAGCGCTCGCTCGATCGCAAGATCAAGGAAGCGATCCTGTCGCTGCGCATCGAGCAGGCGAACTCGAAGGACAAGATCCTCGAGCTCTATCTGAACGAAATCTTCCTCGGCCTCGGCTCCTATGGCGTCGCCGCGGCGTCGCTGTCCTATTTCGACAAGTCGGTGCATGAGCTGACGCTCTCCGAGGCCGCGTATCTCGCCGCCCTGCCGAAGGGCCCGAACAACTACAATCCCTTCCGCTACGCCGACCGCGCCATCGAGCGCCGCAACTGGGTCATCGACCGCATGGTCGAGAATGGCTACGCGACCGCCGATGAGGGCGAGGCCGCCAAGGCCCAGCCGCTCGGCGTCAAGACGCGCGTCGCCAGCCCGCACATCTTCGCCGCCGACTATTACGTCGAGGAAGTGCGCCGTCAGCTGATGCAGATGTATGGCGAGAAGGCGCTTTATGACGGCGGCCTCTCGGTCCGCACCTCGCTCGACCCGGGCATGCAGGTGATGGCGCGTCAGGCGCTGATGAACGGCCTGGTGCAGTTCGACGAGCAGCATGGCTGGCGCGGCCCGGTCAAGAACGTGCCGATCGAGGGCGACTGGGGCGTTGCCGTCGGCAGCGTGCCTGCGCTCACCGACGTCATCGAATGGCGCCTCGCCATCGTCACTGCGACCAGCAAGGACGAGGCCCAGATCGGCTTGCAGCCCGGCCGCGACGAAACCGGCAAGCTGCTGGCCGCGCGCGAAACCGGCACGATCCCGGCCTCCGAGATGAAATGGACGCTCGGCGGCAAGCGGACCGTCGAGAACGTGCTGAAGGTCGGCGACGTCGTCTATGTCGAGCCGGCCGACGGCAAGCCCGACTCCTATCGCCTGCGCCAGGTGCCGAACATCGGCGGCGCCATGGTGGTGATGGATCCGCATACCGGCCGCGTGCTGGCGATGGATGGCGGCTTCTCCTATTCGGAGAGCCAGTTCAACCGTGCGACGCAGGCGATGCGCCAGCCCGGTTCGTCCTTCAAGCCATTCGTCTACGCCGCCGCGCTCGACAATGGCTACACGCCGTCCTCCGTCGTGATGGACGCGCCGATCGAAATCGACCCAGGCTATGGCCAGCCGATCTGGCGTCCGGAAAACTACGCCCAGAAGTTCTACGGGCCGTCGACGCTCCGGACCGGCATCGAGCAGTCGCGTAACGTGATGACGGTGCGTCTGGCGCAGGACATGGGCATGCCGCTCGTGGCCGAATACGCCAAGCGTTTCGGCGTCTACGACAAGCTCGGGCCGTTCCTTCCGAACGCGCTTGGCGCGTCGGAGACGACGGTGCTGCGCATGGTCTCCGGTTATTCGGTGTTCGCGAATGGCGGCCGCCAGGTGAAGCCGACGTTGATCGACCGCATCCAGGACCGCTTCGGCAAGACCATCTTCAAGCATGAGGAGCGGGTCTGCGAGCAGTGCGACGCCGAGCAGTGGACGCATCAGGACGAGCCGGTCATTGAGGACAATCGCGAGCAGGTGCTCGACCCGATGACGGCCTACCAGATCAC
>JAFKJZ010000513.1 GCA_017305815.1 Hyphomicrobiales bacterium | reverse complement strand
GCGGACGGAGAGCGCGTCGGCGACGCCGAACAGCACGCAGGCGAGCGCTGCCCAGAGCGGATGGTTGCGACCGAGCATGACGGCGACGACGGCGATCCAGCCACGGCCGGCGCTCATGTCCTCGGAGAAGATGCTGACCGTGCCGAGCGAGAGCTGGGCGCCGCCGAGGCCGGTCAAACCGCCGGCGAAGAGGACGGTCAGCACGCGGTAGCGCGTGACGTCGATGCCCATGGTGCCGGCGGCGCTCGCATCCTCGCCGACGCCGCGCAGGCGAAGCCCGAGCGGCGTGCGGAACATCATGATGGTCACGGCGGCGGTCAGGATCCAGGCGAGCCAGGTGATCGCCGTCTGGCGCGAGAAGATCCAGCCGATCCAGGGGATGGTATTGATCGCGTCGATGCGGATCTTGGTCAGGCCGACGATGCCGGGATCGGAGAAGGTGCCGGATACGCCGAACATCTGCCGGAGAAGATAGGCGGTGAGGCCCGAGGCGAGCAGGTTCATGCCGATGCAGATGACGACGCTGTCGCCTTTGAACACCGTCGCGCCATAGGCGAGGATCAGCGAGAACAGTACCGTGAAGACGATTGCGAACAGCACGCCGCCGAGCGCGCTGCCGGTGGCATAGGAGCCAACGACGGCGGCAAACGCGCCGACCAGGAGCTGGCCCTCCATCGCCATGTTGAAGACGCCGACGCGGCCGCAGAGCGTGCCGGCGAGCGCCGCCAGCAGGATCGGCGTGATCGACTGCACGGCCGAATTGACCAGCGACGGGGTAATGAAGCTCATCAGGCTCATGGCGACTTCCTGCCGACGCCGTGGCGGATCGCCAGGAAGAGGATGATGACGGACTGCAGGATCATGGTCAGCACGCGCGGGATCGCCGTCTCGCGCTGCATGGCGAAGCCGCCCGTCTGCAGGCCCGCGAAAAACAGGCCAGCGCAGATCGCGCCGAGCGGCGCGCCACCGGCCAAGAGGGCTGCCATCAGGCCGGACCAGGTGTAGCCCGGCGTCAGCAGCGCGCCATCCTGGTAGCGATAGAGCGAGCCGAGCACGAGGATGGCGCCGACGAGGCCGGCGATGGCGCCGCTCGCAAACATCACGCGCACCTGCTGCGATGCGAGGCGGACGCCGCCATAGCCGGCGAACTTGGCATTCAGCCCGCGCATGCGCAGTTCGTAGCCGCCCACCGTGCGGCGGTCATAGAAGACGACGGCGATGGCGACGATCGCCATCAGGACCAGGCCGATATTGAGCGGGCCGGAGATGACGGGAAGCCTTGCCGCATCCGGGATCATCCGGGTCTGGGCGAGGCCGGTCGCCATGTCGCGCAGCGGGAAGCCGACGAGATAGGAGGCGATGCCGATCGCCGGATAGGAGAGCAGCAAGGTCGAGATCAGCATCGGAATGCCGAAGCGCGTCTCGCCCCAGGCGGCGAGCGAGGCGTAAAGGCCGGACGCGAGCATGGCGCAGAGGATGCTGGCTGCGATCAGCAGCGGCCCGGGCAACGGCAGGTAGAGCGCGGCCAGCGCCGCCACGAGCCCGCCGATCACCAGTTGGCCGTCGCCGCCGAGATTGACCATGCCGCCGCGCAGCGGCAGCGCCGCCACCAGCGTCATGCCGACCAGCGGCACCGCCCAGTTCAGCGTGTTCGGCCAGTTCGACGGTGCCAGGGCACCGATGACGATCTCGCGATAGGCGGCGATTGGGTCGCCGCCCGAGGCCAGCACCAGCAGGCCGCCGATCAGAATGCCGATGCCGATCGCCAGCGGCACGGCCGGGATGCGGGGGAAGCGGATGTCCCGCAGGCTGCGCTCGCTCATGCGGCCTCCGATCCGTCGGTCGGCCTGGCTTCGCCGACGCGGCCGGCCATCAGCAAGCCGAGCGTTTCCTCGTCGGCCTGGTCCGCCGGCAATTCGGCCAGGATGCGGCCGTCGAACATCACCAGCACGCGGTCGGAGAGCGCCAGGATCTCGGTCAGCTCGGCCGAGACCAGAAGCACGGCGCTGCCGCGATCGCGCTCGGCGACCAGCTGGCCATGAATGAACTCGATGGCGCCGACATCGACGCCGCGCGTCGGCTGCTCGGCGATCAGCAGGGGGGCGGCATGCGAAAGCTCGCGCGCGACCACCACCTTCTGCAGATTGCCGCCCGACAGCGTGCCGACGGCGAGCTGCTCCGAGCCGATCTTGACGCCGAAGCGCTCGATCAGCCTTTTCGCATGGGCGGTGACGGCGCCGGCGTCGAGCAGGCGGCCATTCGAAAGCGGCGGCTTCGCCTGAAAACCCATGGCGAGATTGTCGGCGGCGGAGGCGGCGAGCGCGGTGCCGGTCGTGGCGCGATCTTCCGGGATATAGGCGAGGCCGGCGTCGCGGTGGCGCTCGACATCGGCGCGGGTGACGTCGGCGCCGTTGATGGCGACGCTGCCGCCATCGGGGATGCGCAGGCCGGTCAGCGCCTCGATCAGCTCGGTCTGGCCGTTACCGGCGACGCCGGCGATGCCGACGATCTCGCCGGCGCGGATCGCGAGATCGACATGGTCGACCACCGGCTTGCCGCCATCGGTGGCGACGGTCAGGCCGCGCGCCGCGAGCACGACGGCGCCCGGCGTGGCGGGACGCTTCTCGACCGTCAGGTTGACGGCGCGGCCGGTCATGGCGCGGATGATCTCGCGGGCCGAGGTTTCCGACGTCACCATGCGGTCGACCACCTTGCCGTCGCGCAGCACGGTGACGCGGTCGGTGATCGCCATCACCTCGTGCAGCTTGTGGGTGACGAACAGGATGGTGCGGTCGTCAGCGGTCAGATTGCGGATGATGTCGAACAGACCGTCGCGCTCCTGCGGCGTCAGCACGGCGGTCGGCTCGTCGAGGATCAGCACGCGGGCGTCGCGATAAAGCGCCTTCAGGATCTCGACGCGCTGGCGCACGCCGACCGAGAGCTGGCCGACGACGGCGTTCGGATCGACCCGCAGGCGGTAGCGTTCGGCAAGGATCGCCACCCGCTTCGCCGCCTCGCGCCGGTCGATGAAGCCGAAGCGGGTCGGCTCCATGCCATAGACGACGTTTTCCCAGACGGTCAGCGAATTGAACAGCTTGAACGCCTGGTGGACCATGCCCATGCCGGCGCCGATCGCGTCCAGCGCCGAGCGGTAGTGCATCTCCGCGCCGCGCAGGAGGATCTGGCCGGAGTCGGGCGCCTGCATGCCGTAGAGGATCGACATCAGCGTCGACTTGCCGGCGCCGTTCTCGCCCATCACGGCGTGGACCTCTCCGCGCAGGACGGAGAGGTCGATATGATCATTGGCGACGAGAGGCCCGTAGCGCTTGACGATGCTTCTGGCTTCGAGCTCGATCGTCGACATACCGAAGTGTAACCGCCTTACTTGGCGAGCTGCATCGGATCGGCGACCTTCACCGTTCCGGCAACGACCTCGTCGCGCAGCGCCTTCACCTTGGCGACGACATCCGGCAGCTTGGCGATCAGGCAGCCCGAAGCGTCGAGGCCCGGCTCCAGGCTGGTCAGCGTCATGCCGCCTTCGGCGAGGCCGTAGGTGGCGAAGGCCGGCTGGTCGCCATTGAACAGGCCGGCAACGCCCTTCTCGATGACGATGTCGGTGCGCTTCTGGACGTTGTCCATGATCAGGCCGGGCGCCTGCGGGCACTGGTTGGTGTCGACGCCGAAGGCCGCCGCGCCCGGCAGGTCTTCCATAGCCTTGAAGATGCCGCCATTCGAGCCGGCGCCGGCCGCCATGACGCGATCGACATTGTCGGAGACCATGACGCTGGCGCGCTGCTGGCCGCGGGCAGGATCCGAGAACGGATTGTTGCCACCGATCCAGAGCGACGGGGCGATCTCGATCTCCGGCTTCACATGCTTGGCGCCCTCGTTGAAGGGGTCGGTGTAGCGATGGATGAAGGGGATATCGAGCGCGCCGATGGCGCCGACCTTGCCGGTCTCGCTGGTGAGCGCCGCCTCGGCGCCGGCGAGGAAGACCGCCTCATATTCGCGGAAGACCGAGCAGTGGATGTTGGCGACCGGCGTCTGCGGGCAGCTGTCGACGAGCAGGAACTTGGTGTCCGGATAGGCCTTCGCCACTTCCGGCAGCACGTCGTTGAACTCGAAGCCGACGGCGACGATCACCTTGGCGCCTTCCCTGGCGGCGGCGTCGAGGTTCTGGCGGATGGTGGTCGGGTCGGTGCTCTCATAAACCTTGGCGGTGGCGCCATTGGCCTCGGCGGCCTTCTCGGTGCCGGCCTTGGCGAGCTTCAGAAAGTCGTTGACGCCGACCGGATTGGGCGAGACGAAGACGACGAGCGGCTTCGCGTCCTGCGCGTTGGCCGCCGACACTGCCATCAGCGCAGCCGCGCCAGCCAAAAGACCCCGAAGCCTCATCTCGCATCTCCTCAATGTGGAATGGCGGGAAGATATCGACTCGTTCCAGACGCCACAACTGCGATTGACCACCCCGGGATCCTGCCTATTCTCCGCGCAGGTGATAGCCTAGCTGTCCCAGTGACTTGCCCCGTCCCAGCCCTGTGCATGGGCGGCCGCCCCTTGCCGACGATTGGATTGCCGATGTCGAAATACGTGACCCGCCGCCCCGACAAGGCGCTTCCGCTGCGCAAGAGCCGGGTTTTCCCTGTGCATGCCGGCAAGGGCTTCATCGTCACCGGCGGCTCGGGCGGCATCGGCCGCGCCATCGCCGAGCTGCTGATCGCGCAGGAAGCGCGCGTCGTCATCGCCGACCTCCGCCAGGACAATGTCGACACAACCGTCGAGGCGTTGGGCGGGGCGGCCGGCGGCTGCTTCGGCATCGCGATGGACGTCGCCTCCGAAGCCTCGGTCGCGGACGGCGTCGCCAAGGCGATCGACCTGCTCGGACGCGTCGACGGCCTCGTCAACTGCGCCGCGATCGTGCTGCATTCAGACCCGCTCGCCATCTCGCGCTCAGACTGGCAGAGGCAGTTCGAGATCAACCTGTTCGGCGCCTATGACATTTCGCGGCTCGTCGCGGCCCACATGATCGAGCACGACATCCAGGGCGCGATCGTCTCGATCGCCTCCGAGGCCGGCAAGAAGGGCCATGTCGAGTCGCTCGCCTACAGCGCCTCGAAGGCCGGCGTCATCTCGATGACCCGCATGCTGTCGGAAGCGCTCGCGCCCTATGACATCAACGTCAACTGCGTCTGCCCCGGCGGCGTGGCGACGCCGATGCTGAAGGAAGTCTCGGAAGCCTATTCGGAATTCACCGCCGAGCCGGCGCCGGCGATCTTCGACAAGATGCTGTCGGCGCAGCTGGTGCGCCATCTGCAGCCGGTCGAGGTGGCGCGCGTCACCTCGTTCCTGCTCGGCGACGACGCCATTCTCGTGCGCGGCCAGGCCGTCAACGCCGACGCCGGCGAGACGCCTTACTGAGGCGGGATTCGAAACAAGACTGGTTCCCACCTCGCCGTCGTCCCGGACGAGGCAACGCAAGCAAGCCCCTCACCCAACCCACTCCCGCAAGCGGGCGAGGGCTTTCTGCCGGCGAGCCTGATCGGCGACGCGACATGACGGACAGGCACAAGCGGACCCCCTCTCCCGTGCGCGGGAGAGGGCCGGGGTGCGGGTTTTCTCCCGGGGGAATCCCGCCTCAGGGCCTCGCCGGCCCCGTCGCGCAGGACGGCGCCTCATCCGCCCTGCCGCGCCCGAAGACAAGATAGCTCGCGAGCGCCAGCAGCCAGACGGCGATGCCGCCATAGAGCAGGATCCAGCCGAAGCCGTCGGTCAGCGCCTGATGCACGACCGCTGCGGACACGCCGCTTTCGGGCGGGATCGCCGTTCCCGCCGCGGCCTCCTCCGCCAACCGGCGAAGCGCCGCCGGATCAATGCCCGCCGGCAACGCCGCCTTGAGCGAGGCGCGGACGCCCTCGACCAGCAAAAAGCCCATCAGCGCGATGTTGATGGCGAGCGAGATCATCCGCGCGCTCATGTCGATGCCGGACGCCATGCCGGCCCGGTTGGCGGCGACCGATCCGGTCGTCGTGTTGGTGACGGGCGTGTTGGTGAAGCCGAGGCCGATGCCGGCCAGCACGCAGCCGGGCCGATCACCGCGCCGGAGAACGGGCGGATGCGGAACACCGAGAAATCGAACATCGGCCGCGGGCTGCGCCTCTCGGCGACGAGAAAGCCGAGGAAGCTCGCGATCGCCACGGCGAGGATCGCCAGCGCCGACGGGCTGGCAAAGCCGAGATCGGGGCCCTGCGTGATGAAGAAGGCGAGCGCGAACACGGCGACCGACAGCGTCAGGATGCCCGCGAGATCGAGATGCGTCGCCTCGGGATCGCGCGATTCCTCGACACCGGCAAGCGCCAGCCCGAGCGTGACGAGGCCGAGCGCGACATGGACGAGGAACACCCATTCCCAGCTCCAGACCGCGACGATGGCGCCGCCGACGATCGGCCCGAAGCCGAGGCCGATGCCGAAGACGATGCCCCACCAGCCGAACGCCATGCCGCGCGCCCGGCCGTCGCGAAACTGGTGCGACAGCACCGCCACCTGGCAGATCAGCATGACGCCGCCGCTCAAGCCCTGGACGAAGCGGGCGACGATCAGCACCGAGACGCTTGTCGTCAGGCCGCAGATCAGCGAGGCGAGGCTGAAGGCGGCGATGCCGATCAGGAAGATGCGCTTGCGGCCATAGCGGTCGGCGAGCGTGCCCGTCGCCATCAGCACCGTCGTCACCGCGATGGTGTAGGCGTTCATGATCCACTGCAGCTCGATGAAATCGGCATGCATCACCTGCTCCAGCGTCGGCAGGATCGCCGGCACGC
>JAFKJZ010000512.1 GCA_017305815.1 Hyphomicrobiales bacterium | reverse complement strand
CGAAGCTCGGATGATGCGTGACGAAGCTGTCGGCGACGACCAGAAGGGCGAGGACGACGGCGAGCGCGAGGAGGACGTTTCGACGGGTGGCGGTCATGGCTTTCTCCCGGCGTTGGAGAAGCCCCTCACCCCAACCCTCTCCCGCGCGCGGGAGAGGGAGCGCGACTGTGCGTGCTCGTTCAGGCACGTTGCTTCTGAAGCGCGCCGGCGGAAAAGCCCTCGCCCGCTTGCGGGAGAGGGTTGGGTGAGGGTCTTACTGGCAGAAGAACGCATCTCACCCTCCCATGATCATCGAAGCGAGGCGGAACGGAACGCCCGGGCACAGGAAGAGCAACACGGTGCCGGCCGCTGTGACGGTCAGCGCGATCACCATCGCGAGCGGGGCTTCCTGGCGCGGGCCGTTCGCCGGGCGCAGGAAGGCGCGGGTCAGGATCGGCAGAAAATAGGCGGCGTTGAGCACGGTCGAGACGACGATGACGCCGACCGCGAACCAGTTGGTGGCGCCGGTGGCGGCATCGAGGATGAACCACTTGCCGAGGAACCCGGCCGTCGGTGGCAGACCGATCATGGAGAGCGCGCCGATCGCGAAGGCGCCCATCGTCCAGGGCATGCGGCGGCCGATCCCGTCCATCTGGCTGATCTTGGTCACATGCTCCGCCGTGTAGACGGATCCGGCGGCGAAGAAGAGCGTGATCTTCGAGACGGCGTGGGCGGCGATGTGCAAGGCCGCGCCGAGGACGGCGACGGGCGACGCGAGCGCCGCCGCCAGCACGATGTAGGAAAGCTGGCCGATGGTCGAATAGGCCAGCCGGCGCTTCAGATCATCGGCCTGGAGCGCGACGACGTAAGCGACGACGATGGTGAAGCCGGCGACATAGACCAACCATTCGCTGGCGCCGCTGGCGGAGAGCGTCTCGATGCCGAAGACAGAGACGGCCACCTTCAGGATGGTGAAGACGCCCGCCTTGACCACGGCGACGGCATGCAGAAGCGCCGAGACCGGCGTCGGCGCCACCATGGCCGCAGGCAGCCAGCGATGCAGCGGCATCACCGCCGCCTTGGCCGCGCCGAAGACGAACAGGGCGAAGAGCAGCGCCAGCGCGCCGTCGCCGAGCTTGCCGGCGAGAATGCCGCCGGTTCGGAAATCGAGCGTGCCGGCGGCAAGGCCGGTCCAGACGATCGCGGGCAGCAACAGCACCATCGAGGCGCCGACGAGGGTGAGCAGGTACACGCGCCCTGCCTTCATCGCCGCCGGGCTCTGCTTGTGGGTCACCAACGGATAGGTCGAGAGCGACAGCACCTCGTAGAAGACGAACAGGGTGAACAGGTTGCCGGAAAACGCCAGTCCCATGGTCGCGAAGATGGCGATGGCGAAGCAGGCGTAGAAAATCGTCTGCCGCGGCTCGTCATTGCCGCGCATATAGCCGATCGAATAGAGCGAGTTGACGATCCAGAGCGTCGCGGCGACGGCGGCGAACAGCATGCCGAGCGGATCGATCTTCAGCGCCAGCGAAAGGCCGGGCGCGACGGAAACGAGATGCAGCTCCGGCCGCGCGCCGGAGAGCACATGCGCCAGCAGCGCCATCACCACGCCGAAGAGCAGCCCGGAGGCGACCAGCGTCGCCGCCTCGCGCGCGTTTGGCCAGCGTCTGAGCATGGCGATGGCAAGCGTCGCCAGCGCGGGAATGGCGAGCGCGAGCGCCAGCAGGACGGGATCGTTGGAGAAGGTCATGGCGCCACCCTGAGCAGCGCGCTTGCCGCCGCGCGGGCAAGGCCCGCCGGTCCCTCGGCATCGAGGCCGAGCCAGATGGTGGCGCCGGCGAGCAGCCACATCGGCAACAGCATTTCAAGCGGCGCCTCGCTGGCCTCGCGCGCGGCTGCGGCCGGCTCGCGGAACCAGACCACCTCGACGATGCGGCCGACATAGAGGACCGCCAGGAAGGAGCTCGCGACGATCAGGATCGCCAGCCAGCCGAGGCCAGCTTCGAACGCGCCGAGGATCAGGTAGTATTTCGACACAAAGCCGCTGGTGCCGGGCACGCCGATCAGGCCGAGGCCGGCGACGGTGAGCGCCGCCGTTGTCCACGGCATGGTGCGGCCGATGCCGGAGAGTTCGTCGAGCTTGGCGGTGCCCGCCTTGAGCACGATGGCGCCGATCGCCATGAAGGCCGCGCCCTTCATCAGCGCGTGGTTGAAGAGATGCAGCAGGCCGCCGGTGACGCCGGTCGGATTGGCGAGCGCGAGGCCGAGCGTGATGTAGCCGACCTGGCCGACCGAGGAGAAGGCGCGGATGCGCTTGACGTCGTTCTGGAAGATGGCGGCGGCCGAGGGGATGAACATCGCCGCGAGCGAGAGCGCCATCAGGATGGTCCCGACCGGGATGCCGCCCGGGCCAGCATCCATGCCGAAGACGGTGAACAGGAAGCGCGCCAGCAGGTAGACCGCCACCTTGGTCGCCGTCGAGGCGAGCAGCACGGAAGCGCTGGAAGGCGCATAGGCATAGGCGTTGGGCAGCCACGCATGCAGCGGGAACAGCGCCAGCTTGAGCGAGATGCCGACGGCGATGAAAGCCTCGGCGACGATCAGCGCGCGCGAGCTCTCGATGGCGCCGATCCGCTCGACGATGAGGCCGAGATTGAGCGTGCCGGTGACGAGATAGATCAGGCCGACGCCGATGACGTAGAAGGTGGCGCCGATCGTGCCGACGATCAGATATTGATAGGCGGCGACCAGCGCCCTGCGGTCGCGGCCGAGCGCAATCAGCGTATAGGTCGAGAGCGACGAGATCTCGAGGAACACGAAGGCGTTGAAGGCGTCGCCCGTCACCGCCATCCCGAGCAGGCCCGCCACGCAGAGCAGCATCATCGTGTAGAACCACGCGACGCGCTCCGGGATGATCTCGGCCAGCACGCTGCGACGCGCGAAGATCATCGTCGCGAAGGCGACGACGCCGACGAGAAGGATGATGAAGGCGTTGACCGCATCGACGCGATATTCGATGCCGAGTTCCGGCGCCCAGCCCCCGATGCGATAGGAGATGACGCCTTCCGCCTGCACGCGCAGCACCAGCGCGACAGAGGTTGCCGCCGTCAGCGCCGAGGCGACGAGGGCGATGAACCAGGCGACGAAGCCGTTGCGCGACAGCGCCGCCAGGATCGCGCCGATAAGCGGCGCGAGGATCAACAAAACCGGTAGGTGGTGAGCGATCATGCCGGCTTCCCGCCCTTGCCGGTCTTGATGGTCCTGCTGGTCTTGCGGCTGGCGGCATTCGCCTTGCCCGAAGCGTCTTCCCGGCCGCTCTCCCTGGGGCCGTCGCGCAGCAGGAGCTCGTCCTCCTCGATCGTGCCGTAAGCCTCCTTGATCCGCACCACCAGCGTCAGGCCGAGCGCCAGCGTCGCGATGCCGACGACGATCGCGGTGAGGATCAGCACATGCGGCAGCGGGTTGGCGTAGACGGAATAGCCGGCATCGAGGATCGGCGCGGTGCCGCCGAGCAGCTTTCCAGGCAGGATGTAGAGCAGGTAGACCGAGGTCTGGAACAGCGACAGGCCGATCAGCTTCTTGATCAAGTTGCCGCGCGCGATGACCACATAGAGCCCTGCGACCATCAAGAGGATCGTGGCGATCTGGCCGAATTGCAGGATCACGAGCGCCTCCGGCTGGCGATGGCGTAGAATATCGCGATCATCGTCGAGAAGACGGTGAGAAACACGCCGACCTCGACGAGGAAGACGCCCCATTCCTGGCCATGGATGCGGTCATGGGCGAGGTGGTTGTAGTCGAGGAAATTGTCGCCGAGCAGCATGCCGGCGATGCCGACCGCGACATAGATCAGAACGCCGCCGGGGATCAGCACCTCGAGCAGGCCGACCGGGACGATCTTCTGCGCCGGGCCGAGGCCGTTGATCAGGCCATAGAGAATGATCGCGGCCGCCGCGATTACGCCGGCCTGGAAGCCGCCGCCCGGGCCGTAATCGCCGTGGAACTGGACGTAGAGCGCGAAGAGCAGCAGCGGCGCCAGGATGAACTTGGTGGTGACGCGCAGGACGACATCGAGCCGCATCAGTTGCCTCCCTCGCCGCGACGGCGCTTGAGCAGCGCCAGGATGGCGATGCCGGCGGTGAAGACGACCGTGGTCTCGCCCAGCGTGTCGAAGCCGCGATAGCTGGCGAGAACCGCGCTGACGACATTGGCGATGCCCGTCTCGGGCAGCGAGCGGACGAGGTAGTCCGCGCCCTCGCGGTGGATCGGCTGATCGGCGGACCCGAATGGCGGCAGGTCGCTCACGCCCCAGAGCAGCGCGCCGGCCGTGACCAGCGCGACGAAGAGCGGCATGAACTGACGCTGCCGGGCCGGCGCCTCGACGGTATCGGTCAGCCACAGCGCGCCGAGAAAGAAGACGGTCGAGACGCCGGCGCCGACGGCGGCCTCGGTCATCGCGACATCGACCGCGTCGAGAACGATGAAGAGCGTCGCCATCAGCAGGCTGTAGACGCCGAGCAGAACCACGGCGGCAAACAGGCCGCGCACGCGGACGATGCCGAGCGTGACCGCGCCGAGGAGCAGCAGCAGGACGATGGTGACGGCGGTCTCGATCGTCGCGAGTTCGGTCATGGCTTGCCCCGCTTGCGGGAGGAGGTCTTTCGCGCGGGCGCCTTCACGGTGGGCTCGGCTTTCTTGGGCTCGGCCTTCTTGGACTCGCCGTTCTCGGCCAGCACCGGTTTCACGCCGGCCTGGAGAGCGGCGGCGGCGAGCGCATGCGACGCCACCGGCCCCATGAACAGGAGGAAGCCCAGCAGGAAGACGAGCTTCACCGTCACCAGCGTGAAGCCGGCGAGGAACACCATTCCGATCAGCATCAGGCTGACGCCGAGCGTGTCGCCGACCGAGGCGGCGTGCATGCGGGTGAAGAGATCCGGCATCCGGTTCATGCCGATGGCGCCTGCGAGCAGGAAGAACGCACCCGCGAACAGGAACAGCCCGGCCGCGATCTCGCGCAGAAGGTCGATCATCGCTGGTCCGCCTCCGCTTCGGCGCCGAGCGAACCCAGGCGGAAGAACTTCAGCACGGCGAAAATACCGACATAGTTGAGCAGCGCGTAGGTGAGGCCGAGGTCGAGGAATTCCGGCCGCCCGGTCAGAAAGCCGAACAGGGCGAGCACCAGGATCGCGCCATTGCCGATCGAATTGGCGGCCAGCAGCCGGTCGAAGGTAGTCGGCCCGCGCAGGGCCCGCACCACGACCAGCGCCATGGCGGCCAGCACGGCGAGAAGTGCCGCGGCGATCATTCCGCCCTCCCCTCGAAGCGCTTCACCCGGCGATCCATATCGCCCGCCTCGACGTCGTCGGCGCCGGCGCCGGTCAGCGCATGGACGAGGAAGCGGTCATTCTCGCGGTCGACGGCGACGGTGATGGTGCCGGGCGTCAGCGTGATCGAATTGGCATAGGTCGCGACGCCGACCGGCGTCCGCGCCGACACCTTGGTGTGGAAAAGCCGCGGCGAGATCGGCAGCTTCGGGTCGAGGATGATCTTGGTCACCGTGATCGAGGACTTGACGATCTCGCGCGCCAACCATGGCCAATAGGTCAGGCCGGCGATCACCCGATCGACCGGATGGCCCTCTTCGTCGGCAAAGCCGAGACGCCGGCCCGCCAACGCCAGCAAAACCGAGACGGCGAGCCCGGCAGTCATCAGCCAGACCGTGTAGTGACCCGACAAGAGCAGCCAGAAGACGAACAGGGCAAGCGCAAGACTAGCGGTGCGCAGCATGTAATCGGCTCCTCCTGTTCAGGACATCCTTCGATGTGTGATGGGTGATTCGACGGATGAAGGCAGATAAAGCACGTCGAGACGGCCAGCCCAAGGAAAACCGGACCGCAAACCGACAAGCGCGACAACGTGAACCCGACCAATTGTGAAATCGCTGCGATCGCCTATCTAGATAGGCCAGCTTGTGTTTCACTCGATTGCCATCTGCCGCGCCGGCATTTCGGCCGCAGATCGACAGGAGCGCGCATGACCACGAACACCCGCCCCGAGACTGAAGCCGGACGCAAGAAGGTCGAGAAGACCGATGCCGAGTGGCGCGCCGAGCTGACGCCCGAACAATATGCCGTCACCCGCCAGCAGGCGACCGAGCGCCCCGGCACCGGCCCGTATCTGCACGAGAAGCGCGCCGGGCTCTATACCTGCGTCGCCTGCGGCGCGCCGCTGTTCCGGTCCGAGACCAAGTATGAATCCGGCAGCGGCTGGCCGAGCTTCTACGCGGCGGTCGGCGACGACGCCATTGGCGAGGTGACGGACCGCTCGCATGGCATGGTGCGCACCGAGATCGTCTGCGCCAGCTGCGAGGCGCATCTCGGCCATTTGTTCCCGGACGGCCCGAACCCGACCGGACTGCGCTATTGCACCAATGGGACGGCGCTGAAGCTGAAGCCGGACGACGGCAGCGAAGGCTGAGCGATATCCACGAGCGCCACCGGCGCCCTTGCAACCGATGCCTCCCCTCCCGGCAGTTTGTGGCCTATGGTGCCGCGACTTCCGGGAGACCCCGCCGCGTCTCGCGCCAATCCGGGTCCGGGCTCGGCAGTTCATTTTCGCCTTTCCGCAGGAGCACTCTCCCTCGTGACCTCGCCCCTCGCCGCCAAGAAGCCTGTGACCTCGACCGTCCACGGCGTCACCCTGACCGATGACTATGCCTGGCTCCGCGCCGACAACTGGCAGGAGGTGATGCGCGACCCGACCCTGCTTTCGCAGGAAATCCGCGACTATCTCGAGGCCGAGAACGCCCATACGGCGACATCCATGGCGGAGACGGACGA
>JAFKJZ010000511.1 GCA_017305815.1 Hyphomicrobiales bacterium | reverse complement strand
TCGCGCAGCTTCACCTCGTTGGCGCCGAGCAGAATCGGCCATTCGCCGTCGAGGCCCGCCAGCAGCGGATGGGACCGGTTGCCGACGATCTCGGCGCGGAAGCCCTCCGGAACCTCGATGCGGTCGTCATGCGGCAGGCAGGTGACCGGCAGCGCGTCCTCGACCGCGGTGCGCGACCAGCGGCCGCGTCCGTCGATGCCCTGGAAGGTCAGGTAGCCGCCGATCATGACGAGGCCGCCGCCCTTCTTCGTCCATTCGCGCAGCAGCTTGAGCCGGTTCGGCATCGGCTTGCCGTGCAGCCAGACGTCGGGGTGAAGCAGGATCGAGTTGGAGCCGATGTCGGACAGGATGATCGCGTCATAGGCGTCGAGGCCTTCGAGCGTCAGCGGCAGCTCGGTCGGCACCTGGTGCGCTTGCATGTAGGTGAGCTCGAATTCGCTGCCGGCCAGAGCTTTCACCAGCGGCTCGGCGCCGAGATGGAAGGTGACGCTGCCGAACTGGTCGAAGCCCTTGTAGTGCGTGGCGCTCGACATCCAGCTTTCGCCGACGAGCAGCACCTTCTTCACAGTCATACTTACCCCCTGTAGTGCCGCCTCAAGAACGAGGCGGCTTGACGGATTCGCGGATGATCAGTTCGACCGGCAGCACCTCGCTCACGGGCTCCCGCATCTCGCCCTTGATCAGGTCGAGCACCATCTCCACGGCGCGCCGGCCCAGTCTTTCGACGGGCTGGCGGATCGCCGTCAGCGGCGGATCGAACAGTTGCAGCGGACCGACGTCGTCAAAGGCGACGACAGAGATGTCGGTGCCGACTCTCACCCCACGCTGTTTGAACACGGACAAGAGCCCGAGCACAATCTCGTCGCTCGCGGCGAAGACGGCGCTCGGCACCGGATCGAGCGCCAGGATCTGTCCCGCCGCGAGCCGGCCATGCTCGGACGAATAGGGGCCCTGGATTTCGGCCGCGATCGCCACCGGCCGTTCCGAGGCCGCCACGGCGCGGCGAAAGCCGCCGAGGCGGCCCCGGCTGCTCGAAAGCCCTGCTGGCCCGCCGACATAGCCGAGCCGGCGATGGCCCATTTCGATCAGGTGACGGGCGGCGAGGAAGCCGCCCTGGTCGCTGTCGGCCATGATCGTCGGCGCGCGGGCGCCGATGATGTCGTCGTCGACCAGCACGACTGTCGAGGTGCCCTGCAGCGCGCGGCCCAGCGCGGGATCGTCGCCATTGTTGGTGGCGAAGAGCAGCCCATCGACATGGCGGCGGGCCAGCCGGCCCAGATAGTCGATCTCGCGGTCGGTCCGGCTCAGTGTCGGGCAGAGCACCAGGCCGAGCCCGAACTCGGAAGCGGCCTGTTCGACCGATGCGGCGAGATGCGCGAAATAGGGATTGGAGATATCGGGAACCACGAGCCCGATCGTCTCGGAGCGTCCGAGACTGAGGCTGCGGGCGTGCTGGTTGGGCTGGTAATTCAGGGCCGCGATCGCGGCGTCGATCCGCCCGATCGTGGCGGGCGGCAGCTTGATCGACCGGTTCAGGTAGCGCGAGACGGTGGCGACCGACAGCCCGCAGGCCTCGGCGACATCCTTCAGCGTCGCATGCCTTCGCGTCGGTGGATCCGGCTTGTCGTTCATCGCGCCTCCGAGATCGCCCCTGTCCGACGGCGTTGGATTCCCGTCTGCTGGATCCCGGGAACCATGGCGGATTCGTCGGATGCCGCGCCGAAATATATACTCGTGGTGCGCATGTCAGGCGAGAACAATTCCAGGTTATACCTAGCCGGTCCGCCCGATCCCGGCCCTGATTGCACAGTGCGAGATAGTCCCTTCGGGGCTGCGTCAGCAAGATCGATGACGCAAACTTGTCCGTGATTCGCGCGGCCATGCGTCTGTCTTTCCGGCGTTTCCCGGACGGTCGGGCGGCTTTGTTCAAGCTATTGTTATCGATTCTCGATTTTTACTAAGGAGCGTGCGGTGATCGCAGTCGATCGGTTTCAGCCGGATCCGGCCATTGGCCTGCGGTGCCAGTCGCTACTTGGCGACAAGGGGCCGGCGATCTCGGCCGAGGTGACGGATGCGCTCGCCCCGCGCCGAAATTCCCATGACGGCCTGGTCGTGCCGGCCGCGCTGGCGGCGGATCTCGTCGCTAGGCACGGGCTCGCGGGCATTTCCGAGCTGATGCTCGTGCTGGTTCCCCTGGCGCGGGGCGTGGCGCGGCCGCCGATCTCCCATTTTACAATCGGCGCGGTTGCGCTGGAACGCGAGACCGGCGATCTGATCCTCGGTGGCAATGTCGAGTTTCCCGGCGCCAATCTCGGCGAGGCGATCCATGGCGAGCAGTTCCTGTCGGCACGCGCCTTTTCGCGCGGCACGTCGATCGCCGAGATCGCCCTGGAGGCGGCGCCGCCCTGCGGCCATTGCCGGCAGTTCCTGGCGGAGTTCAGCGGCGGTCTCGATCTCCCGATCACCACCATGCAGGGCCACCGCGTCGAACTGCGGCACCTGCTGCCCTGGGCTTTCTCGCCGGCGGATCTCGGCGAGGCGGGGGTGACGCCGGTCGGGCAGGGCGGGGGGCGACAGGCGCTGCGGGTGCTGCGATCGGATATTTCCGATGCGCCGGAAATGGAGGCGGCGCTGCTGGCAGCCGGACAGCTTGCCTATGTTCCCTATAGTCGAGCGCCTTCGGCGGTCGTCCTTAAATCGGCGGATGGAATGGTCGTCACGGGGGCTGCGCTGGAAAATGCCGCCTTCAACCCGAGCCTCGGTCCCTTGCAGGTGGCTTTGGTCAACTGGATCGCGGCCGGCCGGGCCTATGCGGATATAGAGCTGGCGGTGCTGGGCGGCGTCGAGCGAGGCGCGGTCGACTATGCGGCCGATCTGCCGAACCTGCTGGCGACCGTGGCGCCTAAGGCCGCCTTCAGGCGGGTGGCCTGGGAGGTTCTCTCTTGAATGGATGCCCTCTCCCGCCGGGCGGGGGGAGAGGGATATTCAGCGGGATCAGGCCGCGACGGGTTCGCCGAAGGCGGGAATGGTCGAAGCGATCTTGTCGCCCGTGAAGTTCGCGACCCAGCCATCCGGCGAGATGAACAGGCGGATGCAGGTGAAGTTCGGCTCGGGGCCCATGTCGAACCAGTGCAGCGTGCCGGCCGGGACCGAGAGCAGGTCATCGCGCGTGCAGACGACGCGGTACACCTTGTCGCCGAGATGCAGATAGAACGCGCCGGAGCCCTCGACGAAGAAGCGGACCTCGTCCTCGTCATGCGTGTGCTCGTCGAGGAACTTGGTGCGGATGGCCTGCTTGTTCGGATTGTCCGGCGTGATGCGCATCACGTCGATGGTCTGGTAGCCCTCTGCGGCGGAGAGCCGATCGACCTCGGCCTTGTAGGCGGCGAGGATGTCTTCATGGCTGGCATTGGCGGCCAGCTCCGCGCCGGCCTTCCAGCGCTCGAACAGAACGCCGACCTTGTTCAGCTCGGCGGCGATTTCCACCGGGTCGGACGTGACGGCGACGGGGTTGGCCGGATCCTTGTCCGGATAGATGGTCAGCGTGGTCATGGCGTGAACCTCCTGTAGGAAAGCTCGAACGCGAATAGCGTTTCGAGCGCTTCGAGATGGCGGGCGGCATCGGATTCCGTGGCGCCCCAAGCGTAGACGCCGTGTCCGGCGAGAAGATAGCCGGGCGCGGCGATGGCGTCACCGGCCGGCTGCGCCAGCCGCGCGAGCACGCGGCCCGAAAGCGCGCTGATATCCTGGTCGTTGGCGAAGACCGGAACGTCGACCGTCGCCTCATGCGTGCGCACGCCGACAAGGGCCTTCTGCAGTTCCCAGCCGGTCAGCCGCAGGCTGCCCTCGGCCAGCGCCAGGCGCGACAGCACGGTGGCGGCGGGGCTGTGGACGTGGAAGATCGCTCCGAGCTCCGGCCGCTCGCTGTAGAGCGCGGTGTGCAGTTCCGCCTCGGCCGATGATCCCGGCAGCAGCTTTTCTCCGAGCGGCTGGATCAGGATGTCGGAGGCGAGCAGGTTGCCCTTGTCGACGCCCGAGCGCGTGATCGCGATCGTCCAGGCGTCGATGCGGACGGAAAAATTGCCGGAGGTCGCCGGCACCCAGTGGCGCGCTGCGCTGGCTCGGCCGGCCGCGATGACGCCGGCCACGGCCTTCGCCTCGGCGCTCTCGCCTCCCGCGACAAGCGGCTCGGATTTCAGGGAACTCGTCTGCGCCAACCACGCTACTCCATTAAAAGGCACGGTCCCGGCAAGCGGGCCGGGCGCCACCATACTAACTAAAACGCGCGCGCAAGCGTGGGGTAGATCAAATTTCCCAAGCCGTCCCGAATAAAGAGAAAATCCTTCGTTCCGTGCGCGTCAGCCGTCGCGCTATCAGAATGAAATTGCAACTTCGCCGCCGGGGCGCTGCGTGTTGCCGGGATCGTAGCCGTCCTTGGGGACGCATGGGAGAGAATAGATGAAGCGTTTTGCAATCGGCCTGGCCGGCGCGGGCCTGCTGGCGACCAGCCTCCTCGGCGCGCCCGCCTATGGCGAGGGCCTCGCCGGCGCTCCCGCTCCCTTCGACAAGGGCGGCGTCAAGGTGGCGCTGGTGACGTTCATTTCCGCCGGCGACTTCTTCCAGTCCTACCAGGCTGGCGCGCAGAAGCAGGCCAAGGCCCTCGGCATCGACCTGCAGATCTTCTCCGGTCGCCAGGACGCCGCCGCCCAGCGCGAGCAGGTCGAGCAGGCGATCAACCTCGGCGTCCAGGGCATCATCATCGATCACGGCCAGCCGGAATCGCTGAAGGACGTGGCGCAGAAGGCGCTCGACGCCGGCATCAAGGTCGTCGCCTTCGATGTCGATCTCGGCAATCCGGCTATCCCGCAGGTCGAGCAGTCGGACCACGAGCTGGCCAAGACCGCGCTCGAGCAGGCGATCTCCGACAATGGCAAGGCGTTCAACGCCGGCTATGTCTATGTCGCCGGCTTCGCGCCGCTCGACCGCCGCAACGAGGTCTGGGAAGAGACGAAGAAGGCCAATGCCGGCATCGTCGAGAAGGCGCGCTGGGGCGCGGTGAACGACACCACCGCCTCGTCGACCGCCGACCAGACCAAGGCCGCCTTCCAGGCCAATCCCGACATCTCCGTCGTGTTCGCGCCCTATGACGAATTCGCCCGCGGCGTGAAGCTCGCCACTGACGAACTCGGCATCTCCGACAAGGTGAAGATCTACTCGGCCGACGTTTCGACCGCTGACATCACCGAGATCGCCGCTGAGGGCAGCCCGTGGGTCGCCACCGTCGCCACCAACCCCGCCGTCGTCGGCGAGGTTTCGGTGCGCGCCGTCGCCAAGCTGATCGCCGGCGAGGATCCGGGCCACAACATCGTCGTCAAGCCGGTGCTGATCACGCAGAAGGATCTGCGCGATGCCGGCATCAAGACGGTGGAGGACCTGAACGCCAAGCTCCCCGCCTTCGGCAAGAGCGATGCGGCCACGGCGGCGTGGATTCCCGCCAACTGAGTCACCGCAAGCCGGCAAAGCCCCCTTCCGTTTGGCCGGAAGGGGGCTTTGCCGTATCTGGAAGCATCCGGGGCCTGCTGCGCGGGCCCGCAGCGACGAAGGCCCGCCATGCCGCTCGACACCCCGCCCGGCTACTTTTCGTTCAACGAGGACTCGGTCCGCGATTTCCTGGCCGGCATCGCGCCGCTGCGCACGCAGCTCGGCGGCGATCCGTCGGGCTGGCAGGTGATCGAGGTCGGCGACGGCAATCTCAATCTCGTCTTCCTCGTCGACGGGCCGGACGGCTCGCTCTGCGTCAAGCAATCGCTGCCCTATGTCCGGGCCGCCGGCGAGAGCTGGCCGCTGCCGCTCGACCGCGCCTTCTTTGAGCAGGCCTATTATCGCGCCGTCGCGCCCGTGGCGGCGGGGCTGGTGCCGGCCTTCCATCACTACGAGCCGGCGCTCTATGCCATCGTGATGGAGAAGCTCGCGCCGCACATCATCCTGCGGCGCGGCCTGATCGAAGGACGGCGCTATCCGAACGCCGCGCGCGACGTCGGCGAGTTCACGGCGCGGGCGACGTTTGCGACCTCCGATCTCGGCGCGACGATCGAGGAGAAGGCGGAGTGGGCGTCGATCTTCGCGAGGAACACGTCGCTGCTGCGCATCACCGCCGAGGTCGTGTTCACCGATCCGCTCGGCTCGTCGTCGCGCAATCGCTGGACCAGCCCGCATCTCGATGATCTGGCGCGCGAATTCCGCGCGGATTCGGCGCTGAAGACGACCGTCGCTGACTGGGGCTGGCGCTTCCTGACCGATGGTCAGGCGCTGATCCATGGCGACCTGCATACCGGCTCCGTGATGGTCACCGAGTCCGACACGCGTGTCATGGACCCCGAATTCGCGATCCTCGGCCCGATCGGGTTCGATGTCGGCGCCTTCATCGCCAATCTGGTGATGAACTTCATCGCCCAGCCCGGCCACGCCACCGCGGCCGACGACCGGCGCGAAACGGCGGACTGGGTGCTCGATCAGGTGCCGGTCTACTGGAACGCGTTCGCCGGCCGCTTCCGCGCGCTCTGGGAGACGAAGGCCGCGGGCGACGCCTATCCGGCCGCGATGTTCGGCCCCGGCGATGCGGCGGCGCTGGACGCGGCGCGCACGCGCTTGCTCGATCGCATCTTCGCCGACGCGATCGCCTATGCCGGCGTCAAGACGATCCGCCGCATCCTCGGCTTCGCGCACAACGCCGATTTCGAACGGATCGCCGATCCGGCGAAGCGCGCGCCGCTGGAGGCGAAGACCGCGCGCCTCGCCCGCCAGTTCCTGCTGGAGCCGGGAAG
>JAFKJZ010000510.1 GCA_017305815.1 Hyphomicrobiales bacterium | reverse complement strand
GCGGTGACGACATATTGCTTGCGGATCTCGTCGAGGAACGAGTTCTTGGTCAAAAGCGTCGTCGTCGCGAAGGCGGAAAGCGACATGGCGATGATCGGCAGCGTGATGTGCCAGAAATAGTCGACGATCTTGCCGCCGAGCGACAGGCTGGAGAAATTGTCCGAGGTCAGGCCGCGCAGCGGGAACCAGTCGAAGAAGCTGCCGCCGGCGAACAGCACCACCAGCAGGATGGCGAACAGGAAGCCGGGGATCGCATAGCCGACGACGATCACGGCCGAGGTCCAGATGTCGAAGCGGGCGCCATCGCGCACCGCCTTGGCGACGCCGAGCGGGATCGAGATGCCGTAGGAAATCAGCGTCATCCATAGCCCGAGCGAGATCGAGACCGGCATCTTCTCCTTGATCAGCTCGATCACGCTGATGTCGCGGAAATAGCTCTGGCCGAAGTCGAAGCGGATATAGTTCCAGAGCATCAGGCCGAAGCGCTCCAGCGGCGGCTTGTCGAAGCCGAACTGCTTTTCAAGCTTGGCGATGAATTCGGGATCGAGGCCCTGCGCGCCGCGATATTTCGAGGAGACGGGCGCGCTTCCCAGAGTCCGGTCCTGCCCGCCCATGCCGGCATCGGCGCCACCGCCACCGCCGATCCGGTTGGTCGCGGAAACGTCATTGCCCTGCAACTGGGCGATGACGCGCTCGACAGGACCGCCGGGCGCGAACTGCACGATGATGAAGCTGATCGCCATGATGCCGAAGATCGTCGGGATCATCAGCAGGATGCGTCGAAAGATATAGGCTGCCATCTGTCTCCCGCCCTAGCCGGCCTTGCCGATGGCGGCGGCCTTGGCGTCGTCCTGCCACCATGTCGTTTCCGGCGAAAAGCCGTAGTCCGGCTTTGTCGCCGGCCAGCCGAACATATCCCAGATGGCGATGCGATGCGCCGTCGAAAGCCAGGCCGGGAACCAGATATGCAGGGATCTGAGCACGCGGTCCAGGCTGCGCATCAGCGTCTCCAGCTCGGCGCGGTCCCGGACGTTGGCAGCCTTCGCCACCAGGGCGTCGACCACCGGATTCTTCAGCCCGGCCAGGTTGGAGCCGCTCGGCAGATCGGCGCTGGCGGAACCGAAGATCTGTTCGATGCCGTCGATCGGCGTGGCGTCGAACATGATGCGATGCGCCATGATGTCGAAATCGAAGCTGTTCTTGCGGCTCTGGTACTGCGCGGCGTCGACCATGCGCATCGAGGCGTTGACGCCGATCGCCTTCAGATTGGCGATCAGGGGCGACAGCACGCGTTCGAACGCCTGCGACTGGATCAGGAATTCGAGCGTCAGCGTCTCGCCCGATGCATTGACCAGGTCGTTGCCTTTCCGTTGCCAGCCCGCATCCGCCAGCAGGGTGGCGGCCTGGCGCAGCAGCTTGCGATCGCGCCCGCTGCCGTCGGCCTCGGGCGGCATGACCGCCGTGCCGAAAACCTCGGCCGGCAGCTGGTCGCGGAACGGCTCTAGCAGCGCCAGTTCATCCGGGCCGGGCAAGCCGGAGGCGGCGAAATCCGACATCGCGAAGAAGGAGGTCGCCCGGACATAGAGGCCGAAGAACAGGTTCTTGTTGGTCCAGGGAAAATCGAGCGCCATGCCGATCGCCTGGCGGGTGCGCGGATCGGCGAACTTGGCGCGGCGCAGGTTGAAGAACCAGCCATACATGTCCGGCCGGCGTTCGGCCGCGAAGGACGGCTTCTGCACGCGGCCGTCGCGGGCGGCCGGAAAATCGTAGCCCGTCGCCCAGGTTTTGGACGAGACTTCTTCGCGGAACAGCAGTTCGCCCTTGGCGAAGGCCTGAAACTGCACCTCGTCGTCCTGGTAGAACTCGACGCGGATGCGGTCGAAATTGTAGGCGCCGACGGCCACCGGCAGGTCCTTGCCCCAATAGTCGGTGACGCGCTCATATTCGATCGAGCGGCCGGGGCTGATCTTGCCGACGCGATAGGGGCCGGACCCTAGCGGGGGGTCCATGGTCGAGGCCTCGAAATCGCGGCCGGCGTAGTAGGCCTTCGAGAAGATCGGCAGCGTCGAGGCGACGATCAGCGGCACCTTCCGGTTCTGCTTGCCGGAAAAGACCACGGTCACCTCGCGCGGATTGGTCGCTGTAACCGAGACCATATCGCGGATCGACTGCGAGATGTCGGGATGCCCCTTTTCCTTCAGCGTCTGGAACGAGAACACGACGTCGTCGGCGGTCAGCGCCGAGCCGTCGTTGAACTTCGCGTCATCGCGCAGGCGGAACACGTAGGTGTTGCCGTCTTCCGAGACAGCGACGCTTTCGGCGACGAGGCCGTAGACCGAGCTCGGTTCGTCGGAGGCTGCCGCCATCAGCGTATCGAAGCAAAGCTCGATGCGCGGTGGCGCGTCGCCCCGGAAGGTGAAGCCGTTCAATGTGTTGAAGGTGTAGGCGTTCTGGTTGTAGTACCAGTTCGGTGCTGCGAAGACGAAGCTGCCGCCCTTTGGCGCGGCCGGGTTCAGATAGTCGAAATGCTTGAAATCACGCGGGTATTTCAGGTCGCCGAAGACGGAGAGCCCGTGCGAATTCGTGGACTCTGCCGCGATGGCGTGGAACGGCGGAAGGCCGATCATCGGCGCGATGGCGCCCGCCGCCGCCCCTGTGAGCAAGGCACGCCGCGTCAGACTCGGTCGGTGATGTGCGTCGTGCAACGGCCCGCCGCTCAAGGCTTGGCCCCCAGGGCCGCTGCCTTGGCCGGATCCACCCACCATGAATCAATGTCGATACCGACATATTCAGGCTGCTTCTCCGGGATGCCGAACTTGTTCCAGTAGGCGACGTTGATCGTGTCGCTGTACCACTGCGGCACGACGTAATAATTCCAGAGCAGCACTCGATCCAGCGCGTGCGTGGCGGCAACCAGCTCCTCGCGATCCCTAGCATAGACGACGCGGTCGATCAGCTTGTCGACCGCCGGGTTCTTGATGCCCATCAGGTTGCGGCTGCCCTTCATGTCGGCGGCGGCCGAACCCCAGAACTCGCGCTGCTCGTTGCCGGGCGAATGCGACTGGCCCATCACGGTCGAGACGACATCGAAATCGAAGTCGTTGATGCGGGCGATGTATTGGGCCGTGTCGACGATACGCAGGCTCGCATCGATGCCGATCCGCTTCAGATTCTGGATATACGGGTTCACGACGCGCTCGAAGGACGGGTCCGCCTCGAGGAATTCGATGGTGAAGGGCTGGCCGGTCTTTGCGTTGACGAGCTTGTTGTTCTTCAGAACCCAGCCGGCCTTCTCGAACAGTTGCAGCGCCGTGCGGAAGTTTTCCCGCAATGCCTGCGGCGTGTCGTTGACCGGTCCCTTGAATTCCTTGGTGAAGACTTCCGGCGGCACCTCGTCCCGAACCGTTTCGAGGATCTCCAGTTCCTGGCCCTGGGGCAGGCCGCTAGAAGCGAGGTCGATGCCGGCGAAGTAGCTGTTGATGCGCTTGTATTTGTCGAAGAACAGCGTCCGGTTCATCGTCTCGAAATCGAATACATAGTTCAGCGCTTCGCGGACGAGCGGGTCCTTGAATTGGTCGCGGCGCTGATTGAGTACATAGCCCTGCATGCGCCCCGAGGAAGCGATCGGATAGGAGTGCAGGATGACATTTCCGCGCTTCACGGCCGGGAAATTGTACTCCTGAATCCAGCGCGCGATGCGGTTCTCCTGGCGGATATCGTCAAGGCCGCCTTTCTGGAAGGCCTGCCACGCCGCGTTGGGGTCGCGGTAATAGTCGATGACCACCCGATCGTAGTTGTTGCGGCCGAGCTGCGTCGGCAGGTCCTTGGCCCAATAGTCGGGAACGCGGGCCCAGGTGATCCGCTGACCGGCACTGATCGAATCGATCTTGTAGGGGCCGGAGCCGAGCGGGAGTTCGAGCGTCGATTTCGTGACGTCGCGCTTCTTGCCGCTTGCGTCGGTGCCCTCCCACCAGAGCTTCGGCAGCACGACCATTTCGCCCATGATGTTCGGGAGTTCGCGGTTGCCGCCCTTGTCGAAGGTGAAGGTCACTTCGCGCTCGCCCGTGGCCTCGGCCTTAACGACGTTGGCGTAGTATTTGTTGTGGAACGGGCTCTGCGCCTTCAGCGTATTGAAAGTCCAGACGACGTCGTCCGTCGTGATCGGGGTGCCGTCATGCCAGCGCGCCGCCGGATTGAGGCGGAACTTCACCCAGCTGTAATCGTCCGGATAGCTGAGTGCCTCTGCGATCAGCGGATAGCCCGTGCCGGGTTGGTCGGTCGCGGTGTCCATCAGCGTGTCGTAGAGCCGGCCGCCGCCGGTCTGCGACAGGCCCGCCGCCGGGCTGCCCTGGACGATATAGGGATTGAGGCTGTCGAACGTGCCGACGGCCGCCTGGTTCAGCGTGCCGCCCTTGGGCGCGTCGGGGTTGACGTAGTCGTAATGCTTGAAGCCGTCTTCGTATTTCGGCTTGCCGATGAGCGAGGTCGATGTGCGCCAGACGTCGTCCGCTTTCGCGCCTGTTGTCGCGGGCAACAGCAGCGACAGGCTGAGCAGGGCGGCGGCGACAAGTCTCATGGGCGCGATTCTCCGGCTGACTACGCTCATTACTAAGGCCGATCGCGCGAAGGGCAACTCCCGCGTGACCGCATGCAACCGACTTGGCAATAGAAAAAGGCCGGAGAGTGATCTCCGGCCTTTCGAAATTGTCGCAGGGATGTGCGGGGCTTAGTGCGCCGCGGGCTGCTCGGCAGGGGCCGGAGCGGCCGGAGCCGGCTCGGCTGCGGGAGCCGGAGCCGCCGGAGCGGGCTCTGCGGCCGGAGCAGCGGGGGCTGCCGGTGCAGGCTCGGCGGCCGGTGCAGCCGGCGCCGGTTCGGCGGCAGCCGGTGCAGCGGGAGCCTCGGCGGCGGCCGGAGCCGCTTCCGCCGGGGCGGCAGCCTCGGGGGCCGGCAGCGGGGCCGGCTCATGCGACAGCGTGCGCAGGTAGGCGATCAGGTTGGCGCGATCTTCCGGCTTGGCGAGACCGGCGAAGCCCATTGCCGTGCCCGGCATGTCGGCCTTCGGGTTCTTCAGGAAGTGGTAGAGGTGCTCGTAGGTCCACTTCTTGCCTTCGTCATGCGCGGCCTGCAGCGGGGCGGAATACTTGAAGCCCTCGGCCGAGCCGATCTGACGGTCGATCACGTTGTAGAGGTCCGGGCCGACCTTGGCGCCGGCACCCTCGACGAAGTTGTGGCAGGCGGCGCACTTCTTGGCGACGGCCGCGCCGGCATCGACATTGGCGCTGGCCAGAAGGGTCGAGATCGCGGGATCCTGCGCGGCTGCCGGTGCGGCGCCGCCCTCGGATGCCTCTTCGGCGACTTCGATGACGAAGCCGGGCTTCTCCGGGACGGCAGGTGAATAGATCACTCCCGAGAAGATGCTCAGCGACATCACAACCAGAAGCGTAAACAGGATCGCACCGACGATCTTGTTGAGCTCGAAAGAATCCATCGGTCTTGGCCCCAGACGCTTCGAATAGACGATAGGGGTCGGCAGCCGCCTCGGCGCCATCGCCCCCGCATGTGGCGCGGAAACTACAAGCTTTCCAGTGTTGGGTGCAATACGTATGAACGCTTCCAGATTGAGACGTTTTGACACCTGCATGCCCTTCATCGGGCAAATATGAGGAAAACCCCGATGTCTTCCGCCTCCGAGGCCCTGGTGCTTATCCCCGCCCGCATGGCGGCGACGCGGCTTCCGGGCAAGCCTTTGGCCGATATTCACGGCGTTCCGATGATCGTCCATGTCTGGCGCCGCGCCAGCGAGGCGAAGATCGGGCCGGTGGTGGTCGCGACCGACGACGCCGGTATCGCCGAGGCCGTGCGCGCCGCAGGCGGCGAGGCGGTGATGACCCGTGCCGATCACGAGAACGGTTCCGCGCGCATTCATGAGGCGGTGGCGATCCTCGATCCGGCTCGGCGCTACGACGTCATCGTCAACGTGCAGGGCGACCTGCCGACGATCGAGCCGGCCTCGGTCGCCGCCTGCTTCGCGCCGCTTGCTGATTCGGCCGTCGATATCGCTACGATCGCCGCGGTGATCGATCGCGACGAGGACCGCACCAACGAGAACGTCGTGAAGATCGTCGGGTCGCCGCTCACGGAGAAACGCCTGCGGGCGCTCTACTTTACCCGCGCCACCGCGCCCTGGGGCCCGGGGCCGTTGCTGCACCATATCGGGCTCTACGCCTATCGCCGCGCCGCCCTCGACCGCTATGTCGCGCTGCCGCCTTCGACGCTGGAAAAGCGCGAAAAGCTGGAGCAGTTGCGGGCGCTCGAGGCCGGCATGCGCATCGACGTCGCTCTCGTTGACGCCGTGCCGCTCGGTGTCGATACTCCGGCCGATCTGGAAAGGGCGCGCGCCCTGCTGGCCGTCCCGCACGGCTCCTAGAACCGGCACTCTCGAACAGAAGTCCCAATCCCATGAAGAAGATCGTGTTCCAGGGCGAGCCTGGCGCCAACTCGCACATCGCCTGCGCCGACGTCTATCCCGACTACGAGGCCGTGCCGGCCGCCACCTTCGAGGACTGCTTCCAGGCGATCACGCGCGGCGACGTCGATCTCGCCATGATCCCGATCGAGAACTCGCTCGCCGGTCGCGTCGCCGACATCCACCATCTGCTGCCGGATTCGGGCCTGCACATCATCGGCGAATACTTCCTGCCGATCCGCTTCCAGCTGATGGCGCTGAAGGGCGCCACGCTGGAGACGATCAAGACGGTGGAAAGCCATGTGCATGCGCTCGGCCAGTGCCGCCGCATCCTGCGCGAGCACGGCTATCGCGCCATCGTCGCCGGCGACACGGC
>JAFKJZ010000509.1 GCA_017305815.1 Hyphomicrobiales bacterium | reverse complement strand
CCATCTGGAGTGGCAGGAGCAGGGCGTGGTCTCGGTGTTCGCGTCCGAGACGATCGGCCCCGTCATCCAGACGCTCACGCACCTGTTCGTCCATGCGGGCGGCCGCGTCCTCATCCTGCCCGTCCGCGCCTTCGACGGCATGGCCGCAATGTCCGCCTTCGCGAACGAACTCGACAAGCGCATCATCGACTGAATAGCCAGGCGGCTCGCGCCCGGCCTTGGCTATCGCGCGGGAAGATGTGCCTTGTGCTGGCGGATCATGCATGGCGGGACGTCCCGCTTCCCGGAGGATCATTCCCAGATGCCGACTTTCGCGGCGCGCGCCCCATCCTCGAGAGCCTGATAGTCGCCGGAAGCCCGGGCGAGCCCTTCCTTCACCAGCAGCGCTCCGATATCGATGCCGCCGATCCGGCATATTGCCGTTTCTCGCTCCGCAGGGCGGCAGACGACCTCGTCCAGCGCTGCCGCCCGGGCCAATTCTTCGCGAACATGCCGTCCACATGGCCATTTACGGCCACCCGATGTCGTGCAGACCGCGTCCGCAGACGGCAGATCGACACCGCGCAGGGCGAGCCTCTGCCCATGAATCATCACGATATCGTCGCCCGCCATGCGCCCCTCCGCAGCGAAAAGCGGACTGGAACCCAGCAGCAGGGCCGCGAGTGTCAGGACGGTTCGGGAAAGCATGCAGGCGGGCCCTGGAAAAGCGTATGCGGGTCGTATCGAGGAGATTCGCTGGTCGCCGCCGCTAGCGGACGGCCTTTTGCAGACGGCACTGGAAATAGGCTTGCGATCCAGGCGTGGTCCCCTTGGACTTGCAGTAGGCATCGTCTCGCTCGTTGAGCATGCGCGAAACGCAGCCGCTGGTCGAAACGGCCAGCAGCAGGACGAGAAGCAGTCGGATCATGGCGGGTCCGTTGGTTCGGTCGTGTCGATTGGCTGCCGTCTCGGCTCGGGCGATCAGAGCCCGTAGCCGAAGATCGCGGTGATGCGATACTTGTCTTTCACTTTTGCAAAGCAGACATGGCTCTGCGAAAGCCCGAGCGGATCATCGCCATCCTTCAGATACCCCTTCACGCCACCGGCGGTCTGGGCGCGCGTCCAGCCGTCGGGCGTGTCGGGATCATAGTCGGATATCAGCAGCGTGTTCGCCGGCACGCGTTCGCCGCGCCGGCTCCCGGGCGCCTTCGCCAGAAGACGTTCATCAGCAAAGAAATACAGACTATGGGCGTCGAGGTCGAAGCGCCTGGCGAAGGCGCGCACCGCCTTGACGTCCACCTTGTAGGCGGGCGGAGTGCACGTCGCGCCGGGCGCCTCGCGCAGCCTCCCAAAGGTGGCGTCTTCGGAAATGAGAGAGGCGAGAAGCGTCATGGCCGTCAGCCGGTAGTCGGGCACCGGCTGGCCGGCCGCGAACTCGCCCTGCTCCACCATCACATTCGCCATGCCCTCGAGATAGTCGCGCGCAAGCTTCGGACCCGGCCTCCAGCGCTCGAACGGGTCCAGCCCACGCGAGAAGGTCTTGGTTCCGACCGCGAAATAGGCCTCGACCAGCGGAATGTTCTTCTCGCTGCCGGTGGCCGCGATCCCGCGCAACTCGCCCAGAACCTTCCGCAACTCCGAATCCGGCGTGACGATATCGCCATAGGTCGCGCGAAGCTCTCCGGCTTGGGAGGCTTGAGCCGCGGTCGCCGCCAGGAGAGCGACAAGAAGCGCCAGGATCGATTTCATGGGACGTGCACGCCGATGCTTGCCGGCCAACAAGACGAAAGCCGGGGTCCGGCAGAGCCGGGCCGCTCGGCAAGCATCCCCTCGGGGTCAGTCGTTGAGCGTGTAGCGACCGAGTTCGCAGATATTGATCCGCTCACGCGTCACCTCGTCGCCGTCGGCGAAACGAAACTTGAAATCATAGATGCAGTCCCGGCGACGATCCGAAAGATTGACATTCGCCTCGCTGCCGGCGCTGAGCGTCTGGCGACCGAGTATATCGTCTTCCCATTTCTTCACGCGCGTCGGCGACGCCCAGAACGAATGGAGCGTGTAGCTCGTCTGGTTCGACAGGATGAAGGAGCAGGCGTCTCGGCCACGGTTGCATGCCGACGCCATGCCGACAGACGCCGCAAGCAGGGCAAGCGCCGCAGCGGAACGAACCAATGGATTCAGGTTGCAAGGCATTCTTTGTAGACCCCCGTTTGGATGCTGCGCGGCTACACGCGGCCTTCCCATCCCCTGGGGCGCTGCGTTCTAGAGCCGGCAGGTCAGCCAGGGCATCACCGTGCATGGGACCGCGTTGCTTGACAGCCCCTGTTCAGGGGGATGGCGGGTCACAATTTGGCGGTCGAATCCACGTCCCGTTCGGACCGATCCGGCCTCGCTCAGGGCTTCGGCCGCGATAGACCCTTCATCGCCCGGGGCTCCCTCTCGCGGGCGCGCAGGACCGCCCCCGATGAAGGAGACCACCTCAGCCGGACGTAGCGGAATGAAGAGCCATCCGCTAGCATCGCCGCTGGTGCATGTCTCTACATCTGCCTTCTTCCGTCAGTGTTCTGACGAAACCACATTGATCGAACAGCGCGCTATCGGGCGGATGCATCCTTCGCCCGAGGAAGCGCGTGATGGGGCTGGGCCTGTCGATGCCAATCGGTTCGGAGTTGCGGGCGGTCATTCGGCACCGCCCGACGACGATCTTTTCTCTGCTCGCAGTAGCGAGCCTGCTGATAACCGCGTTTTTCGGCGGCCTGGTCGGCATTCTGCCGAGCGCCAACGTCCAGGCACGCCATGGACAGGGCGGCCGCGTGGTGGTTGACGGCCTCGCAGCAGGGATGCGCGAAGGGACCGCCCGCTTTGTCGATCAAGCCGGTCAGATCCGGCTGGAACTGCCGCTCCGCGAACTGATCGGCGAATTGGAACCGCGCGGAACGCCGGCCGAGAATACCGCCATGTTCGCGCGGCGTGACCAGACCTCGGCGCTACTGCGCGAAGCTGGCGTCACGCTGCAATTGCCGGATGGGCGCGTGCTGCCGGTTTTCACGGTTCCGTCCCGCGGCTTTCACCTCCAGCTCGATTCCTGGATCGCGCTCGGCGTCGGCTTTCTCTCCCTGATCATCGGCCTGTGGGTGCTGGTGTTGCGCCCGCGCGAACTGACGGCACAGCTGTTTGCGATCAGCGGCGCGTCCCTCTGGGCGGCTTCGCTCACCATCGCCCTCACCGTCGAGAGCAGTATTGCCACGCCCGGCTGGGGGATGGAGTACCTGCTGCAGGTCAATCATATCTCGGCACTGGTCTTCAGCTGGGCCCTGGTCTCGATCTTCGGTGTCTATCCGCTTCCGATCGTGCCCCGGATCGCCATTGCGGGTCTGGCGCTGCTGATGGGCGGGCTGGGCGTCGCGGGCCTCTACGATGCGTGGACAGATGTGTTCGGGACGCAGCTGATCGCGATGGTCGCCCTTGTTGTCCTGACCTTCGTGCTCGTCCTGATACAGGCGTGGATATCCCGCAGGGACCCGGTCCATCGCGCATCGGTCGCCTGGATCGGCACGGCGCTGGTCCTCAGCGCGGGGCTGTTCACGGCCGTCAATTTCATACCGCTCCTGATGGGGTCGCCGCCCCTGCTCGGCGACGCCATCGCCATGACCGCGTTCCTGCTGTTCTATTTCGCGCTCGCCGTCGCCATCACGCGCTATCGCATGTTCGATCTCGGCAACTGGACGGTCCATGTCGTCCGCGCCGTCATCGTGCTGCTCTTGATCCTTGTCGCCGACATGGCGCTGGTCTATTGGGCCGGCGAGCAATGGACGCTCTCGATCGCCGTCCTGCTCGTCGCGCTCGCCTGGATGCCGGTACGCGGGCGCCTGATGCGGCTGGCGGAACGTCGGCGCGACCGGGACAACATGCGTCTGATCCGCGGCGCCAATCAGGTCGCTTTCGCCATCCGGCCGTCCGAGCAGGCAGCGCATTGGCGCGATGCGCTGGCAGCGCAGTTCGATCCGCTCGAGATCTCCGGCGCCAGGGCCGACGTCGCGGAGATCCGCGATGACGGCCGCATCCTCGCAATCCCCTCCCCGCTGGGCGGCGAAGCGCTGGCGCTTGGCTACGCCGGCAAGGGCAGCCGGCTTTTCGACAGCAACGACCTGGAAATGGCCAAGGCGCTCCATCGCCTGGTCGAGGAAATGATCGCCGCCCGCCGGGCCTATGACCAGGGCGTGCGCGAGGAACGAACCCGGATTGCGCGCGACCTGCACGACGATGTCGGAGCGCGTCTCCTGACCGGACTGCACATGGCCGACCAGCGCCTGCGACCGACCCTGCAGGCGGCCATGTCGGATATCCGCGCCATCGTCAGCGGCATGACCGGCGAGCAGGTCTCGCTGGAGCGGCTGCTCAGCGAGGTCCGCCACGAAACCGCACGGCGGCTGGAAGCGACCGATATCCGCCTCGACTGGCCGCTTTCCGAAGAGCCAGACGAAGAATGCCTGCTGGACTATCGCCGGAACAAGGCGATCACCTCCGCCTTCCGCGAGGTGGTCAGCAATGTTATCCGCCATGCCCGGGCCACGACGCTGCAGGTTCGGATCTCGGCCGGTGTCGACCGGCTCGACGCCGTGGTCCGCGACGATGGCGACGGCATGCCGGAAGCCGCGCTTGCCGGTGAAACCCAGGGCTTCGGCCTGCGCAATCTGAAGCGGCGCCTGATCGACGTCGGCGGGCAGATCGATATCCGGTCCGGCCCGGGGGGAACCGAAATCAGCCTTTCGATGCCACTCGGTCTCGCAGCCGCTTCGTCAACCTCTAAACAGGGGGTGACAGAGCCACGGGGCGATCTACCTTGGCCGACATGATGGAAACAACCACGGCAAGATTGTGCCTGCTGGTCGAGGACCAGCCGCGAAGCCGCGACTGGCTGCTTGGCGTGTTGACGGCCGCCTTTCCGGGAATCGGCGTGGTTGCTTTCGCTCGCCGGGCCGAAGCCCTGGCATGGCTCGCGGAACGGCAGGGCTCCGGCGTGCCGGGATTCGATCTGGCGCTGATCGATCTTGGCTTGCCGGACGGCTCCGGCATCGACCTGGTGCGAAAGCTGGTGGAAGCTTGGCCTGATGTCATGCCGGTGATCGCTACCATCTACGACGACGACGCGCATATCTTCGAGGCCATCGCCGCCGGCGCGCGCGGTTATGTGCTGAAGGACGAGGAGGCGGACCTCCTGATTGGCATCCTGCGCCGGATCGATCGGGGCGAGCCTTCGCTTTCGCCATCGGTCGCCCATCGCCTGCTCGCCCATTTCCGCGCGCCGCCTTCCAAGAGCGGCGACGAGGCGGGCCTCACCCCCCGCGAGACCGAAACACTGACTCTCCTGGCGCGGGGCCTGACGGTTGCCGAGACGGCGGAGCGGATGGGGCTGAGGCCGCAGACCGTCGCGGGCTACGTCAAGGTGATCTACCAGAAGCTGAGCATTTCCACGCGGGCGGAAGCAACGCGCGAGGCGGTTCGACGCCGGCTGTGCTGACGGCCAAATGCTTTCGCGAAACCCGCCCCCCGCCTGAACAGGGTCTGTCAGCCAATGGCGCAGACAGCCTCGGAAGCGGGCGCTATCCCCCTCCCTCTTCCGCCACAGCCGTCAAGCCGTGGCCCGGCTGCCGGAGTGCCTCGCTTCGCCATGTCGACGAGGCCTTGGGAAGTCGTCCGGCCGGCGATCGACATCCACGCAGTCCCCTCAACCAGAACGCGCGGGAAAACCTCCTTGATATCAAGGCGATAGCGAGGTTCGATGGCGAAGCTGGATTTATATAGGTCTAAAAATATACATAACTGAATTGACTTATGTTCACGTCTGGACATTTATGAGTCCCTAGGGAGGAGGACGTCACGATCGGCGCTCCGTCCCGATCTGCGGCTCCGCCGCGCATCGACGAGACGTGGTGAACCGTGGCTGACCTTTATCTCCTGGGCCTGGACTTCGGAACGGAATCGGCGCGCGGCGTGCGGATCAACGCGGCGACGGGCGCCCAGGAAGCCACCCACACCCATGCCTACCGCCACGGCGTGATGACCTCGGCACTGCCGGACGGGACGCCGCTGCCTCCTGCCTATGCGCTGCAGAACGCCACGGACTATCTGGAGGCGGCGGAGGCCATCCTCTCGACCATTGGCCGCGACCATGCCATTGCCGGCATCGGCATCGGCTTCACCGCCAGCACGCCGCTGCCGGCGCGTGCCGACGGCACGGCGCTGTCCGTCCTGCATCCGAGCGAGCCGCACGCCTATGTGAAGCTTTGGAAGCATGCGGCGGCGCAGCCCTATGCCGATCTCTTCAATGTTCGCGGCGGCGCCTATCTGGAGAATTTCGGCGGTCGGCTCTCCGGCGAATGGCTGCTGGCCAAGGCGGCGCAGATCGAGGCCGAGGCACCGGCGATCTGGCAGCAGGCCGACCGTTTCATCGAGGCCGGCGACTGGCTCGTCTGGCAGCTGACCGGCCTCGAAGCGCGCAGCCTCGATTTCGCGGCCTACAAGGCCCAGTTCTCGGCCGCCGGTGGCTACCCGAGCAATGTCGTGGCAGGGCTTGCCGACCGCCTGTCGCCCCCGCTGCCGGTCGGCACTCCGGCCGGGCTGTTGACGCCGGAATGGCAGCAGCGGACCGGCATCCGCGGCGACGCCGTCGTGGCCGTCGCGGTGATCGATTCGCATGTCGTGCTTCCCGCCGTGGGCGGCACGGTCGCCGGCACGCTGGTCAGCGCGCTCGGCACCTCGGCCGCCTATCTCCTGCTTGGCGACAGGGCGCGCGCGCTTCCCGCCGGCATAGAGGGCGTCGCCGACGGCGCCGCCCTTCCCGATCTCTGCTGCTACGAGGCGGGCCAG
>JAFKJZ010000508.1 GCA_017305815.1 Hyphomicrobiales bacterium | reverse complement strand
TGTAGCCGTCCATACCGCCCCTCGATCGGCCGTCCCCCGACGGCCGATCCCGCCCCCCGAGAGGAAGAGCCGGATGACGATTGACGTCGCTCATCAACGCGGAGCCGTGTCCGCTCCGCCCCTGCGCCGCAGGCCCAATCTGCTGAGGCGCATCCTGCTCCACTGGAACGACTACGCCTATATCGCGCCCGCGCTCGTCGTCATGCTGCTGGTGATCGGCTATCCGATCTACTACACGGTCGAGCTGAGCTTCTTCAAGACGCCGGCCAATTTGGCGATGAGCCAGAAGATCTTCGTCGGATTCGACAATTACTGGGCGATCCTGACGTCGAAGAGCTTTCGCGACGTTACCTACAACACGCTGATCTGGACCATCGTCTCGACCTTCTTCGCCTATGTGCTCGGCCTCGGCGCGGCGCTGGCGCTGAACCGCGAATTCCTCGGCCGCGGCGTGCTGCGCGCCGTGCTGCTGGTCCCCTATGTGATCAGCGCCGTCGCCGCCTCCTATGTCTGGAAATGGCTCTACCATTCCGATTTCGGCGTCATCGGGGCGCTCTCGGTCCAGTTCGGCTTCACCGACGAGCCGATCAACTTCCTCGACAACATCTACACCGCGCTGCCGTCGCTGATCGTCGTCAACATCTGGAAGGAGTTCTCCTTCGCGATGATCATGCTGCTCGCCGGCCTGCAGACCGTGCCGGACCAGCTCCTGCGCGCCGCCCAGGTCGACGGGGCGAATGCCTGGCAGCGCTTCTGGCACGTGACGATGCCGCATCTGAAGGGCGTCTCGATGGTGACGATCCTGCTCCTGATCGTCACCAACCTGAACTCGTTCATCATTCCCTGGATCATGACCGGCGGCGGCCCGGCCGGCGCCACCGACATCTGGATCACGCAGATCTACCAGATGGCGTTCGGCCGGATCCGCTTCGGCATGGCGTCCGCCTACTCCGTGATCCTGTTCATCGTGATGATGGCGCTCGGCTACTTCTACGTGAAGGCGCTGACGCGCGGCGACGAGGCGAAATCCGAATGAGCACCCCGACCCGAATGTCCACCGTGACGATCGCCCCCGCCCCGGCTCGCCGCCGCTCGAAAAAGCCCGTCGGCGGCTGGCGCTGGGCCGGCCGCGGCATCCTCGTCTTCCTGCTCCTGTTCACCGCGCTGCCGATGGTCTGGATGGTCATCACCTCGCTGAAGACGCAGCTCGCCGCCCTGCAATACCCGCCGCAATGGTGGCCGGAGGAAGTGACCTTCGAGAACTACATCCAGCTGCTGTCGCCGAGCAACGCCATCGGCCACGAGTTCCTGCAGTATTTCTGGAACAGCCTCTACGTCTCGATCCTGTCGACCATCCTCGGCGTCGCCGTGGCGGTGCCGGCCGCCTACGCCTTCTCGCGCTTCCGCTTCCCCGGCCGGCAGGCGCTGTTCTTCTCGGTGCTGCTGCGCAACATGTTCCCGGCGGTGGTGTTCCTGATGCCGCTGTTCCTGATGATGAAGTGGCTCGGGCTGGTGAACACGCATGGTTCGCTGATCCTGACCTACCTGACCTTCGGCCTGCCGCTGTCGATCTGGCTCTTGAAGGGCTTCTACGACAACATCCCGGTGCAGCTCGAACAGGCGGCGCGCATCGACGGCGCGACGCGTTTCCAGGCCTTCTTCCACATCGTCATGCCGCTGTCCTCGCCCGGCATCATCGCCACGGCGATCTACGCCTTCATCATGGCGTGGAACGAATATGTCTACGCGCTGACCTTCCTGAACGCGAAGGAGAAGCTGACGCTTCCCGTCGGCCTGCAGCGCTTCTTCGCCGAATACGCCACCAACTGGCCTGGCCTGATGGCGGCGTCCTTCATCATGAGCGTGCCCGTCGTCGTGCTGTTCCTGGTGCTGCAGAAGTATTTCGTCCGCGCGCTGACCGAAGGCGCGGTCAAGTCCTGACCCGCCTCCCCCGGTACCAAGAGGAATTCCCGATGGCTGAAGTCGTTCTCAACGAAGTCGTCAAGACCTACGGCAACATCTACGCGGTCAACCATGTATCGCTGACCGTCGCCGACGGCGAATTCGTGGCGCTTGTCGGCCCTTCCGGCTGCGGCAAGACCACGACGCTGAGCCTGATCGCCGGGCTGAACGAGATCTCCGGCGGCGAGATCCATATCGGCGGCCGGCTGGTCAACGACCTCGACCCGAAGGACCGGGACATCGCCATGGTGTTCCAGAACTACGCGCTCTACCCGAACAAGACGGTGTTCAAGAACCTCGCCTTCCCGCTGCAGATGCGCAAGCTGTCGAAATCCGACATCGAGGCGAAGGTGCTGTCGGCCGCCAGGGTTCTCGACATCACCCATCTGCTCGAGCGCAAGCCGCGCGAGCTTTCCGGCGGCCAGCAGCAGCGCGTGGCGCTCGGGCGCGCCCTGGTGCGCGACCCGCGCGTCTTCCTGATGGACGAGCCGCTCTCCAACCTCGACGCCAAGCTGCGGGTGCAGATGCGGACCGAGCTGAAGCGCTTCCACCAGGACCTGCAGGCGACCGTCGTCTACGTCACCCACGACCAGCTCGAAGCCGTCACCATGGCCGACAAGATGGCGGTGATGCATGGCGGCTTCCTGCAGCAATACGACTCGCCCAAGAACGTGTTCGACAATCCGGTGAACATGTTCGTCGCGAGCTTCGTCGGCAGCCCGGCGATGAGCCTGGTGCCGCTGGAGGCCGTCAGCCATGGCGGCGAGGTCGCGCTGCGCAGCCCCGAAGGCTGGGAACTGCCGCTCTCGCCGCGGAATTCGCGCAAGGCGCTCGGCGCGAGCACCAACAAGGTCGTGCTCGGCGCGCGCCACAGCACCGTGAAGCTCCACCGCGAAGAAGCGCCCGGATCGGTTCCCGGTGTCATCTACACGGTCGAGCCGACCGGCGACATCACCTTCGTCCAGGTCTTCCTCGGCGACGCGATCGTGATCGTCAGCCTCGATCCGAGCATCACCGTGCATCCCGACCAGAAGGTCTGGATCGAGTTCGACCAGGACAAAATCCATCTCTTCGACGGCGCCACCGAGATGGCGCTCGCCACCGCCTGAAGCCCGTTTCCATCGACCTCCAGAAAGCTACCAGAATGAAAATCACGAGCGTGCGCACCGCCGTCATCGACGGCAATTTCCCATGGGTTCTGGTGCGAATCGAAACCGACAAGGGCGTCAGCGGCCTCGGCGAGGCCTATTGGGGCGCCGGCGTCGCCGAGCTGGTGCATCGCGCCGCGCCCTACATCATCGGCCAGGACCCGACCAATATCGGCAAGCTGATGTTCATCATCGAGCGCGTGCTCTCCGGCGAAGGCGCGCAGGGCGGCACCACCGTCACCGCCATGTCCGGCATCGAGATCGCGCTCTGGGACCTGATGGGCCGCGCCCACCAGCTGCCGATCTCGACCTTCTTCGGCGGCCGCTTCCGCGAGAAGATCCGCATTTATGCCGATTGCCACGAGGGCGACACGCCCGACCCGGCCGAATATGCCCGCCGCGCCAAGGAAGTGGTCGCCGACGGCTTCACCGCGATCAAGTTCGACCTCGACAACGAGAACCCCTACACGCTCGACGTCACCGACGACACCTATCCGAGCCGGCAGTGGGTCGAGCCCTATAACCGCGTCATCGGCTCGCAGGAGCTCGACTGGATGGTCGGCGTCGCGACCGCGGTGCGCGAGGCCGTCGGGCCCGAGATCATGGTGGCGATGGACGCGCACTGGAAGTTCGGCGTCAACGACGCGATCAAGCTGGCGCAGCGGCTCGAGCCGCTCGATCTCGTCTGGCTCGAGGACCCGACGCCGCCGCACAACATCGATGCGCTGGTGCAGGTCACCCGCTCGACGAAGACGCCGATCCTGACCGGCGAGAGCCTCTACACCAAATGGGGCTATCGCGACCTGATCGAGAAGCAGGCGGCGCGCATCATCTCGCCCGACATCCCGAAGATGGGCGGCCTGTCGGAATTCAAGAAGGTCGCCGACCACGCCGACATGTATTACATCGCCATGGCGCCCCATAACGTCGCCAGCCCGATCGGCACCGTCGCCTGCGGCCATGTCTGCGCCGCCGTCAGCAATTTCCTCGTCATGGAATACCACGCCCACGACGTCGAATGGTGGGGCGACCTCGTCGAGGGCGGCAGCCCGCTCGTCGACGGCTTCATCCCGCTCAACGACAAGCCCGGCCACGGCCTGACCCTGAACGAGGACGTCGCCATGGCGCATCTCAAGAAGGGCTCCAGCTATTTCGGCGAAACGCCCTACGCCTGACCCGCGACGACACGGAAATCGCGCGTCGCCGGGCGCGGCGCGCTTCACACCGACATGCGTTGACGGCGGCGCGCGCCGCCAGAGGAGGAGATAACCATGACGACCAACCAGGACATCAAGGACATCAAGCGGCCGCCGAAGGCGCAGATCGAAGCGCTGAAGAAGATCGGCGCCGCGACGGTGGCCGGCACGCTCGGCCACATGGGCATCCGCAACCCGCACATCCAGGGGCCGGTGAGTTGGCACAAGGGCCGCGTGATGGTCGGCCCGGCGCTGACGCTGCAGTTCATGCCGAAGCGTGAGGATCTCTACGGCGAGGGCGAATATGCCGACCCGGAGAAGCAGTTGCACCGGCACGTGCTCTACAAGACCCAGCCGGGCGACGTCGTGGTGGTGGACGCGCGCGGCGACATGACCGCCGGCGTGTTCGGCGAGATGATGATGACCTATTTCAAGGGCCGCGGCGGCGCCGGCCTCGTCATCGACGGCTGCATCCGCGACTATCCCGGCCAGATCGAGCTCGACATGCCGATGTGGATCCGCGGCCTGACGCCGAACTTCCACACCCAGACCGGCCTGATGCCGATGGACTACAACATCCCGATCGCCTGCGGCGGCGTGACGGTGATCCCCGGCGACATCATCGTCGCCGACGACGACGGCGCCGTGGTGCTGCCGGCGGCGCTGGCCGAAGAGGTCATCGCCACCGCCTCCGAGCACCATGAATGGGAGGAATTCTCCAAGATCAAGCTGCTCGAGGGCGGCGCGCTGCAGCGCTACTACCCGCTGCATCCCGACGCGCAGGGAGAATACGAGGCCTGGCGCAAGCTCAACCCGATCAAGCGCTGAGCCCTGCCCATTCCCGCAAGGGCCGGCCGCGGCTCATGCCACGGCCGGCCTTTGCGCGACCAAGACCCGCCATGGCGACGTCGCAGCGGTGGATGTCACGATATCGCAACATCCCGCCCGTAAGGCTCCCGCTCTTCCAGAACCTTCGGCAGACGCGTCCGGCAAAGGGCGCGCCTCCCCTTCCCACACGTGGCCCCCATGCAGACCGTCCTCTCCAATTTCCAGATCGTCACGCCGGACGAGATCCTGCCCGGCACCGTGGTCCTTGCCGGCGCGGAGATCGACGCGGTCGATGCGGGAAGCAGCCAGCTCGCCGGCGCCATCGACGGCGACGGCGACTACCTGATCCCCGGCCTGATCGACGTGCACACCGACAATCTGGAGCGCCATTTCGCGCCCCGCCCGGCCGTCGCCTGGCCGTCGGCGATCGGCGCCGTGCTGGCGCATGACCGCGACATCTTCGGCGCCGGCATCACCACCGTCTATGACGCCATCTCGTTCGGCGACTACGAGAATGGCGGCGAGCGCCGCGCCATGATCGAGAAGAGCATCGAAAGCCTCGACGTGGCGCGCGCGCACGAGTTGCTCCGGGCCGACCACTTCCTGCATTTCCGCTGCGAGGTGTCCGATCGCGGCGCGCTGGAGATCTTCGAGCGACATGCCGGCCATCCGCGCCTCGGTGTCGTCAGCCTGATGGACCACACGCCCGGCCAGGGCCAGTGGAGCGACCTCGCCATCTACCGCGCCTTCCGGCGCAAGAAGAACGGCCGCGTCTGGACCGATGCCGAATTCGACGCCTATATCGACCAGCGCCGCGCCGATCGCGAGATCTATGCGGCGCCGCAGCGCGAGACGATCCGCCGGCTGGCGAGCGAACGACAGATCCCGATCGCGAGCCATGACGACACGACGCTCGGCGATGTCGACCGCGCCCGCGACGAGGGCGTCACCATTTCGGAGTTCCCGACCACGCTGGCGGCCGCCGAGCAAGCCCGCACCTACGACATGAAGATCGTGATGGGCGGCCCGAACGTCGTGCTCGGCCGCTCGCATTCCGGCAATGTCGGCGCGGGCGAACTGGCGTCGCGCGGCCTGCTCGACGCGCTGACCTCCGACTACGTCCCGACCAGCCTTCTGGAGGCGGTGTTCGTGCTGTCGGCAGGCGGGATGGCTCTGCCCCAGGCGGTCGCCACCGTGACGGCGACACCGGCCGCGATGCTCGGGCTTTCCGATCGCGGCCGCATCGCGCCGGGCCTGCGCGCCGACCTGCTGCGCGTCCGCGTGGTCGCCGGCGTTCCCGTCATCCGCGCCGCCTGGCGCGGCGGGCAACGGCTCGCCTGAACGGCGCGTCGAACGGTTTCCGGGCCAGCCAGACGGCCGGCCCGGGATAGGATGCCTACCAGCGCTGGTGGACGTGCGGCTTCACCAGCCGGTCATAGATCTCGACGATGCGGGCGCGGTTCTCCGGCGAGATGCCGGCGAGGTCGCTGGCGGCGGCGTTGGAGCGCGCCTGCTCCTCGTTGCGGGCGCCCGGGATGACCACGGAAACCGCCTGCTGCAGCAGGATCCAGCGCAGCGCGAAGGTCGACATGGCGACGCCGGCCGGCAGCAGCGGACGCAGTTCGTCGACCGCCTGCAAGGCGACCTCGAACGGCACGCCGGCGAAGGTCTCGCCGACGTCGAACGCCTCGCCATGACGGTTGAAGTTGCGGTGGTCGTCGGACCGGAAGGCGGTGTCGC
>JAFKJZ010000507.1 GCA_017305815.1 Hyphomicrobiales bacterium | reverse complement strand
CGCTTCCCGAGTTCGCCCGATACCGGCCCCGGCCTGACGCACGCCGGCTTCGACCTGGTCCGCGCCTGCAACCGGCTCGGCATCCTGATCGACCTCTCGCACCTGAACGAGAAGGGCTTCTGGGAGGTCGCCAAAACCAGCAACGCGCCGCTGGTCGCGACCCATTCCAACGTCCATGCAATCTGCCCCGTCTCGCGCAACCTGACCGATGCGCAGTATGAGGCAATCCGCGCCAGCGGCGGCGTGGTCGGGCTCAACTACGCCACCGCCTTCCTGCGCCCGGACGGCCACATGGACGCGGCGACCGGCCTCGACGTGATGATCCGCCATCTCGACGCCATGCTGGAGCGGCTCGGCGAGACCGGCGTGGCGCTCGGCTCGGACTATGACGGCGCCGTGGTGCCGGAGGGCGTCGCCGACGTCTCGCTGCTGCCCCGGCTGATCGAGGCGATGCAGGCGCATGGCTATGGCGACGCGCTGATCCGCCGGATCGCCTCGGAAAACTGGCTCGACGTGCTCGACCGCACCTGGTCGCCGCGCTGACACCCTTCCGGCGCACCACATCGTGAAGTCCCCGGGGGCGCCACGTGGCGCCCTCCCCGCCTCGCCGTCTCCGCCGCGCGCGACCGGCGTCACCGGATGTGTCGCCAGCCCCCGGCCTTGCCTGACGCCGGCCCCGCGTGCCCTCGCGCCCTTGCCGAGTTGCCCCTCTGCAACTCCCGCGCGACCCGTCCATCACCCGTTTCTGCCGATCCCGGGATCGATCCCTTTTTGGAATTTCGTTTCCAACCTTCCAATTCCAACGGAAATTCCTGCCTTCTGAAAAAGACGACAAATTCAATATACATTAAGGAGTATCAGACGGAGCCGCCAGGACGGCGCCGAAAACATCAAGGAATTCAAACTCATGTCGATCAAGACGACATTTTCCGCGATCGCTCTCGCGGCGCTGGCGGCCGCGCCCGTTTCGCACGCCTTTGCGGAACCGAAGGGCAAGGACGCCGAGGTCACGATCCTCGTCTCCTCGCTGACCTACTCCTTCCCGCACTTCGTGTTCCTGCAGGAACAGCTCGAGGATGAAGCAGCCAAGATCGGCAAGGTCAAGGTGCTGCGCGCCGACGGCCAGCTGAGCGCGCCGAAGCAGATCGCCGACATCGAGGCCGCCATCGTTCAGGGCGTCGACGGCATCATCATCGCCCCGGCCGATGCCGACGCGCTCGCCCCCGCCGTCAAGGCGGCGATCGACGCCGGCGTGCCGGTCGTGACCATCGACCGCCCCGTCAATGGCGTGCCGGAAGTGCTCGCCAATGTCGCCGCCGACAACCTCAAGGGCGCCGAGCGCCAGGGCGAGGCGATCGCCGCGCAGTTCCCGAAGGGCGCGACGATCATCAACCTGCAGGGCATCCCCGGCGACAAGACCGCCAATGACCGCAACCAGGGCGTCCACAACGTCCTCGACAAGCAGCCCGACCTATACAAGTTCGTTTCGGAGCAGACCGCCCGCTTCAGCCGCGACCAGGGCCTCTCGGTCACCGAGAACATCCTGACCGGCCAGGCCGAGCTGCCGCAGGTCATCGTCGCCGCCAATGACGACAGCGCGCTCGGCGCCGCCCAGGCGGTCGAAGCTCGCAAGCTCAACGGCAAGATCGCCATCTATGGCTATGACGGCTCGACCGACGCGCTGAAGGCCGTCAGCGACGGCTCGCTCGCCGCCACCGTCGACCAGTTCCCGGGCAAGCAGGGCCGCGTCGCGGTCAAGACGCTGGTCGACTTCATCCGCGAAGGCGTGAAGCCCGCCAATTCCAACATCCTCGTCGAGCCGGTCGCCATCACCAAGGCCAACCTCGCCGACGCCGAACGCATCGGCACGATCACGCAATGACCGCGATCGGCAGCGATGCCGGGACGGTTTCCTCGGGTGGCGTCACGCCACCCGAGGCTTCGTTTCTGAGCCTCGAAACCCTCTCCAAGCACTTCTTCGGCGTGACGGTGCTCGACCGCGTCTCGCTGGCGCTCACCGCCGGCAAGGTTCATGCGCTGCTCGGCGAGAACGGCGCCGGCAAGTCGACGCTGATCAACCTCCTGAGCGGCATCCGCAAGCCGGATGGCGGATCGCTCCGGCTCGACGGCGAGACGGTCGAGCTGACCGGGCCGAACGACGCGCAGAAGCGCGGCATCTCGACGATCCACCAGGAATTCAGCCTGTTTCCCGACCTGACCGTGGCCGAGACGATCTTTGCCGGTCGCCTGCCCGTCAATCGCTTCGGCCTGGTCGACTGGCGCCGCATCGCCCGTCAGACCATAGAGGTGATGCAGCAGCTCGGCGCCGAGATCGCGCCCGGACGGCGCGTCGCGGATCTGAGCATCGCCGAGCAGCAGCTGGTCGAGATCGGCCGCGCGCTCACGCTGAAGTCCCGCCTGATCATCATGGACGAACCGACGGCATCGTTGACGCCGCGCGAAGTGGATCGCCTGAAGGCGGTCGTCCGCGCGCTCACCGCCGAAGGCGTCGCCATCCTCTTCGTCAGCCACCGGCTGGAAGAGGTAAAGGAACTCGCCGACAGCTTCACCGTGCTGCGCGACGGCGTCGTCGTCGCGAGCGGTGACATCGCCGACGCGACGATCGACGATCTCGTCCGCTGGATGGTCGGCCGCGAACTGCTCGAGGAAGACCGCCATCACGCCGCCTCGAAGCCCGGCGCCGTGGTGCTTGAGGTCGAGGGGCTGAAAAGCCGGCCGCGCTCCGCCCGTTCGGCTTCCGTCGAGGGCGTCAGCTTCTCCGTCCGCGCCGGCGAGATCGTCGGTCTGGCCGGGCTGGTCGGCGCCGGCCGCACCGAGATCGCCCGCCTGATCTTCGGCGCCGATCCGATCGGCGGCGGCTCGATCCGCCTGAACGGCGAGGCCTATCGACCCAAGGGTCCGGGAGACGCGATCGCCGCCGGCGTCGCCCTCGTGCCCGAGGACCGCAAGCAGCAGTCGCTGTTCCCGACGCTTGCCATCAGCGAGAATTTCGCAGCCGCAGGCGGCGTGCCCGCCGGCCCGTTCGGCATCCTGCGCCGCAAGGCCGAGAAAGGCGCGTTCCAGCATTTTCGCGATCGGCTGAAGCTGCGCTCGGCCGGCGCCGACGCGCCGATCGCCACGCTTTCCGGGGACCTGCATCGCCTGCTGCGTGAACTCGCCGCCGATGGCGTCGCCATCCTGCTGATCTCCTCCGACCTGCCGGAAGTGCTGGCGCTCAGCGACCGCATCCTGACGCTGCGGGCCGGCCGCCTGACCGGCGAACTCGCCGGCCGCGATGCCGACGAGGAAAGCCTGATGCGGCTGATGACGCTCCCCAAGGCGGCAGCCTGATCCCAACCCGGTTGAAACCATGTCCCTTGTTCCGTCGCCCTCCGTGGCCCCCTCGCCCTCCCTCGCCCGCCCGCGGTCGACGAATGCGCTCGCGCTTCTCGCCCGCTTCGCGCCGCTGATCTTCCTGCTGCTGCTGATGGCGCTTTTCACCTTCCTGGCGCCGCGCTTCCTGTCGTCGCTGAACCTGTTCAACATCCTGCGCCAGGTCTCGATCTTCGGCATCGTCGCCGTCGGCATGACCTTCGTCATCCTGACGCGCGGCATCGACCTCTCGATCGGCGCGCTGATCGCGCTGACCGGCCTCGTCGCCGCCGTCGTCGCCAAGGGCGGCATTCCCGGCCGGCTGGAGCTGACCGCCGGCGGCGCGCCCTTCGCCTGGTATTGGGCGGCGCTCGCCGCGATCGTCGTCGGCGGCGTCGCCGGCGCGCTGCAGGGCGTCTTCGTCGCGAGGCTCAGCGTGCCCGCCTTCGTCGTGACGCTGGGCGGCATGACCATCTTCCGCGGCCTAGCGCTGATCATCGGCAATGGCGGCCCGATCAGCGGCTTCGACGAAAGCTTCGGCTGGTGGGGACGCGGCATGGTCGGCGCCGTACCGGTGCCGGTCATCGTCTTCCTCGTCGTCGTCGTGATCGCCGGCTTCGTGCTGCATTCGACCCGCTATGGCCGCTCGGTCTACGCCATCGGCTCCAACCCGGAGGCGGCGCGGCTCTGCGGCCTCAACGTCAACCGCACGCTGGTCAGCGTCTATGCGCTGACCGGGCTCTGCGCCGGGCTCGGCGGCTTCCTGCTCGCCTCGCGGCTCAATTCGGCGGAGGCGGTCGCCGGCAACCAGTACGAGCTCAATGTCATCGCCGCCGTCGTGATCGGCGGCACCAGCCTCTATGGCGGCACCGGCAGCATCGCCGGAACGGTGATCGGCACACTGCTGATCGGCGTGCTGCTCAACGGTCTCGTGATCCTCAACGTGTCGCCCTATGTCCAGCAATTGCTGATCGGCGCGATCATCGTCGGCGCGGTCACCTTCGACATCTTCATCAAGAAGTGCAAGCGATGAGCCGTCCCCTCTTCCTCACCGGCACGGCGAGCCTCGAGCCGCCGGTCCGCAATCTCGCCGCCGGCGCGCTCACGGCCAGCTATGATCGCGGCGCGCTGCGCTGGGTCCGCTGGCACGGCCGGGAGATCCTGCGCGGCCTCTCCTTCCTCGTCCGCACGCCGGGCTGGGGAACGCCGGACGCCGAGATCAGCGAACTGGAAATCGCCGAGGACACGGCCCAGTTCTCGGTCGGCTACACGGCGCGCTACCGCAATGGCGCGGCGATCGTCTCGGCCCGGATCCGCTTCACCGGCACCGCAGTCGGCACGCTCGACGCCACCGCGACGATCCTGCCGGAGACGGATTTCGAGACCAACCGCACCGGCTTCGTTGTGCTGCATCCCCTCGACGGCGTCGTCGGCCGGGAACTGTCGGTCGAACATGCTTCGGGCGGCACCGAAGCCTTCGTCATGCCGGAGGCGATAAGCCCCGGCCAGCCGCTGTTCGACATCCGCGCCATCACCCACTCGCCCGAGCCCGGCCTCTCGGTCGCGGTCCGCTTCGAGGGCGACGTGTTCGAGATGGAGGACCACCGCAACTGGTCCGACGCCTCGTTCAAGACCTATAGCAGGCCGATCGGCCTGCCCTATCCCTACCGGCTCGAAGCCGGCACGCCGACGCGGCAATCGGTGACCGTCACGGTCCGGGACGACCTCGAGCGGAAACAGCCGGCGGCTGCCGCCTCGGGCGCGAGCGACCCCACGACCGTCACGATCGGCAAGGCGACGGATGTCCGCCTGCCCCGCATCGGCATCGGCCTGCCGGCCGCGCTCGCCGATGCGGCGCTGGCGGTGGCGCCGCAGCTTTCAACGCTTGTCGGCGCGCATCTTCTGCTCCGCTACGATCCCTCGGCCGGCGACACGCCGGAAGACATCGGCGCGGCGGCGGAACTCTCGCGCCGCACCGGCCTCGCCATCGCCTTCGAGCTTCTGCTCGCCGCCCCGGCCGATCCCCGCCCGGAAATCGCCGAGGCGGCGCGGCTGCTCGCCGATGCCGGAATCGCGCCGCTTTCGGTCGCCGCCTTCCCCAAGGTCGACGAGGCGTCGTTCCAGCCGGGCGAGGCGCGTCCGCCGGCTCCGAGCGAGGCGGCCATCCATGATGCCCTCCGCGAAAGCTTCCCCGGCATTCCGGCCGGCAGCGGCTCGCCGGCCTTCTTCACCGAGCTGAACCGCAAGCGGCCGCCCGCCGGCACCTTCGATTTCATCACCCACGCCACCGCGCCGACCGTGCATGCCGCCGACGATCTCTCTGTGATCGAAACGCTGCAATCGCTGCCGCATATCCTGCGCTCGGCACGGGCGATCGCCGGCAGCGCACCGCATCACATCGGCCCGATCGGCATCGGCGCGCGGCTCAACCCCTATGGGCCGGGACCGACACCCAATCCCGACAATGGCCGCGTCGGCCTCGCCGCGGCCGATCCGCGCCAGCGCGCGCTGCTCGGCGCCGCCTGGCATGTCGGCTATGCCGCTGCGATCGCGCCCTTCGGCATCGATGCGCTCGTCCTCGGCGCGCCGGTCGGCCCGTTCGGGCTCGTCTCGACGCCACAGGCCTATGCCCGGCCGTGGTGGGACGACGTCGCCCAAGGCAGCGCCTATCCGCTGTTCCATGTCGCCGCCGATCTCGCTGGCGCTTCCGGCAAGCCCCGGCTCTCGATCGACGCGCCGAACCCCGACATCGCGGCGCTCGGCTGGACCCAAGACGGACGGCGGCATGTCATCCTTGCCAATCTCTCCAACCGGCCCGTGACACTCCGTCTCACCGGTCTCGGCGCCGCGACGCTGCGGCGGCTCGACGCCGAAAGCTTCGAGGCCGCAGCCCTCGACCCGTCCGCGTTCCGCGAAGCGACCGTCAGCCTGCCCGCCGAGGGGACTTTGACGCTCGACGCCTATGCGGTCGCGACCCTCTCCGAAACGGGAGCGGCCGCATGACCGCACGCTTGAAGGGCGCGGTCATCGGCTGCGGTTTCTTTGCCCAGAACCACCTCTATGGCTGGGCCGACCTCGACGACGTCGAGATCGTCGCCGTCTGCGATCTCGATGAAGCCAAGGCCAGGCTTGCAGCGGAGAGGTTCGGCATCGCCCGCGTCTACACCAGCGCCGAAACCCTGTTCGCCACCGAGGCGCTCGACTTCGTCGACATCCCGACGACGATGGAGACGCATGAGGCGCTGACGGCGCTCGCCTTCGCCCATGGCGTGCCGGTGATCCTGCAGAAGCCGTTCGCGCCCGATCTCGACGGCTGCCGGCGGATCGTCGCCGCCGCCGAAGCGGCCAACGTGCCGTTGATGATCCACGAGGATTTCCGCTTCCAGAATCTGTTCCGGACGGTGCGGCAGATCCTCGACAGTGGCGAGCTGGGCCGGCTGACCTTCGGCCGCCTCTCCTGGCGCACCGGCATCGACGTCTATTCGAACCAGCCCTATCTGGTGCACGTCGAACGCTTCATGATCATGGATGTCGGCATCCACCTGCTCGACCTCGCCCGCTTCCTGTTCGGCGAGGCGAATGGCGTCTTCTGCCGCACGCAGCAGATCAGGGAAGGCATCGCGGGCGAGGATGCCGCGACCATCCTGCTCAGCCATGCGCAGGGCGCGACGTCGATCCTCGACTTCAGCTACGCCACCAGGCGCGATCCCGATCCGTTCCCGCAGACGCTGGGCGAGATCGAGGGGACCGATGGCACGCTGGTGATCGGCGCAGACCAGGTGCTGACCGTGCATGGCAAGGGCGGCACGCGACCGATCCCTGTGCCGCAGGACGGCCGCGCCTGGACCAGCGCGCCCTGGACGCAGATCCAGGACAGCGTCGTCCACACCCAGCGCCACTTCATCGACAGCCTGCGCCAGGGCACCGAGCCGGCAACGTCCGGCCGCGACAGCCTCGCCACCTATGCCCTGCTCGAAGCGGCGTATCTCTCCGCCGCCAGCGGCAGGCTCATCCATCCCGACCGACTTGTGGGAGACCCCGCATGACCCTGTTCCCGACCCGCCGGCTCGGCAGGACCGATCTCCAGCTTCCCGTCTTCGGCGTCGGCACGTGCCCGCTCGGCGATCTCTTCGAGGCGATCCCGGAGGCGGAAGCCAGCGCCACGCTGGAGGCCGCCTGGGATGGCGGCGTCCGGCTCTATGACACCGCGCCCTGGTACGGTCTCGGCCAGGGCGAGCACCGCACCGGCCGCGCGCTCTACCGCCGGCCGCGCGAGGCATTCGTGCTCTCGACCAAGGTCGGGCGCCGGCTGTTCCGCCCGCGCGACCGCGCCCGTTTCGACGGCTCGAAATGGAAGGGCGGCCTCGCCTTCGAGCATGTGCACGATTACTCCTATGACGGCATCCTGCGCTCCTATGAAGACAGCCTGCAGCGGCTCGGGATCAACAAGGTCGAGATCCTCTACATCCACGATCTCGACAGCGGCTATTTCCCCGACGAGGCCGACCTTCTGGCGCGGCTGCGCGAACTGGAGACCGGCGGATTCCGAGCGCTGGAAGAGCTGAAATCAGCCGGCGAGATCGGCGCCATCGGCGCCGGCATCAACGAACGCGGCATGATCGACCGCTTCCTCGACCGTTACCCGCTGGACGCCTTCCTCGTCGCCTCGCGCTACACACTGCTGGAACAGACGATCTTCGCCGACGAGTTGCTGCGTGCCGAGCGCGAGGGCGCCGGCATCGTCATCGGCGGCGCGTTCAATTCCGGCATCCTGGCGACGGGCACCTCGGGCGCCGGCCGCTACGAATATGGCGCCGTGCCGGCGGCCGTCCTCGAGCGCGTGCGCCGGCTGGAAGCGGTGGCGGCGCGCCATGGCGTGCCGCTGGCCGCCGCCGCGCTGCAGTTCCCGCTCGGCTTCGACGCGGTCGCGAGCGTGCTGAACGGCCCGTCGCGCGTCGGCGAGATCGAGCAGAACCTCCGGCATTTCCGCCATCCGATCCCGGCTGATTTCTGGCTCGAACTCCGCGCCGAAGCCCTGCTCGGCGACGACATCCCGATCCCGGCAGCCGCCCTGCCCGAGATTGCCTAGCTACGGCGCCGACCCACAGAGGAACGATCATGGCCTTTACCACCATCCTTCCCGCCCAGACGTTGGCGGAGCACCTCGACGACCCGAACTGGCTCGTCATCGACGCCCGATTCACGCTCGACGACGAGCAGTGGGGCCGCAACGAATATGAGCGCGCCCACATCCCCGGCGCGATCTACGCCGACCTCGCCACGGACCTCTCCGGACCGATCATCCCCGGCAAGACCGGCCGCCGCCCACTGCCCGACATCGCCACCTTCGCGAAGACGCTGTCCGACTGGGGCGTCGGCGCCGACACGCAGGTCGTCGTCTATGACGCCAGCGGCGGGCTGATGGCGGCCTCGCGCGTCTGGTGGATGCTGCGCTGGGCCGGCCATGACGCGGTCGCCGTGCTCGATGGCGGCTGGACCTCGTGGACCAAGGAAGGTCGCCCCGTCTCGTCGGATGCCGTGCAGCGCCAGCCGACCGAATTCCCGCTCAACGAACGGCCGCAACTCTTCGCCTCTCTGGAAGACGTCGACCGCGTGCGCCTCGATCCCGCCTGGGCCGTGTTCGATTCCCGCTCCAAGGAAGGCTTCCATGGCGGCGGCGTCTATCACGACCCCGTCCGCGGCCACATTCCCGGCGCCCGGCTCGCCAACCGCGCCGACACGCTCGACGCCAACGGCCATTTCCGTACGCCCGAGGAACTGCGCGCCCATTATCTCGGCCTGCTCGGCGACGTGCCCTCCTCGCAGACGATCTTCTATTGCGGCTCCGGTGTCACGGCGGCGCAGAACCTGGTGGCGCTGGCCCATGCCGGGCTCGGCGACGCCAAGCACTACATCGGCTCGTGGAGCGAGTGGATCCTCGATCCGGCGCGCCCCGTCGAGCTCTGACGCCCCTTACCCGACCTGAATCCCCGTTCTCAGCCGGCCGGCCGACCCGCCGCCCGGAACCCAAAGCATCCTGCTGGAGCAATGAAATGGCTCGTATCACCGAGAAACTCTTTTCGCTGGAAGGCAAGACGGCGCTCGTCACCGGCGCCGGCGGCGCCATCGGCCGCGTGCTGGCCCGGGCGCTGGCCGAAAGCGGCGCCACCATCGCCATTCACGATTTCGACGATGACCGCCTCGCCTCGGCCAAGGCTTTCATCGAAGAGGCCGGCGGCAAGGTCCTGACCTTCAAGGCCGACCTCACCGACGCCAAGGCCTGCCGTTCGCTGGTCGACGAGGCGCAGGCCGCCCTCGGCCGCCTCGACATCCTGCTGAACAGCGCCGGCACCAACCGCCGCAAGCCGATCCTCGAGGTGACGCCGGAGGACTTCGACGCCATCATCGACGTCAACCTGCGCAGCATCTATTTCCTGTCGCAGGCGGCGCAGCCGCACATGGCGGCGCAGGGCGGCGGCAAGATCGTCAACATCTCGTCCTTGAGCGCCAAGCACGCCTTCAACACCATCTCGGTCTATGCCGCCTCCAAGGCCGGCGTCAGCCAGCTGACCAAGGCAATGGCGCGCGAATGGGTCGACGACAACATCCAGGTCAACGCCATCGAGCCCGGCTTCGTGAAGACGGAATTCACACGTCCG
>JAFKJZ010000506.1 GCA_017305815.1 Hyphomicrobiales bacterium | reverse complement strand
ACCACCGGCACCCCTCCGGGCGTCGGCATGGGCATGAAGCCGCCGCGCTTCCTGAAGGCCGGCGACAAGGTCCGCCTCGGCATCCAGGGCCTGGGCGACCAGGAGCAGGAATTCGTCGCCTACAAGGGCTGAACGCCCGGCGATAGAGCCTGACGAATTGCAGAACGGCCGACGCCCCGCGCGTCGGCCGTTTTTGTTTGCGTGGAGCCTTGATGCGACCCGAGCATTGACGCAGGCGGCTCGGGCAGGCACCCTGCCCTAGCTCGACGCGTCTCCAGGTTGCGCGCGGCTCAGCAAGGCTCGGTGAGCGGGCCTCCATCATGCGGTCGCGACCGGCCTTGTCCAGTCAGCCCGCCTCACCCTCCGGTATTGGCCTGCCCGCCTTGGCGCGCGGCTATGCCCTCTGGCGCCGATACCTCCAACCCGCGCATAGCCGTCCCGGCATAGGCCCTGCCCGGGACAATGCGCCTTTCACGCCTCCAGAGGAGTAACGGTGAACAGCATCAATCGAATTCTCGCGGAATATGTGTGGCTCAGTCCGTTGCTGGCCCTGTTCGCGCTGGTCTTGGCGGCGCTCTTCGCCAACTTTGTCGTCAAGGCGCTGCTGTTGCGCCTCTTCAATCACTTCATCGGTCTGACGGCATACGGCCGCGACCAGCAGATCCGTCGCCATGGCGCGATCGAGCGCTTCGCCAACATCATGCCGGCCTTCGTCGTTTCCACGGGCATCGGCCTCATTCCGGACCTGCCGCACGGCGTCGTCACGATCGTTCAGAACGTCGCGACCGCGTTCATTATCCTGTCGCTGGCGCTATCGATCAGCGCGACGCTCAACATCGTCGACACGCTCTATCATCGCCGTCCCTCCGCCCGGCTGAAGCCGATCAAGGGCTATGTGCAGGTCGTCAAGATCGCCGTCTATGTGATCGCGACACTGCTCATCATCGCGACGCTGATCGACAAGTCGCCGATCATCCTGTTGTCCGGCCTTGGCGCCATGGCCGCCGTCCTGATCCTCGTGTTCCAGGACACGCTGCTCTCGCTGGTAGCGGGCATCCAGATATCCTCGACGGACATGGTCCGCGTCGGTGACTGGATCGAAATGCCGGACCAGAACGCCGATGGCAACGTGATCGAAATCGCGCTTCACACGGTCAAGGTGCAGAACTGGGACAAGACGATCACGACGCTGCCGATCCGCACCCTGGTCACCGATCCATTCAAGAACTGGCGGGGCATGCAGGAATCAGGCGGCCGCCGCATCAAGCGCTCGCTGCACCTGGACCAGACCAGCATCCGATTCCTGGATCCGGCCGAATACGCCAAGCTCGCCCAGTTCGGCATGCTGGAGACCTATCTCCAGAACAAGCGAGAGGAGCTGGACGCCTGGAACAGCAAGCTCGGCGAAGCAGCCAGGTTTGCCGCGAACCGCCGGCGTTCGACCAACATCGGCGTTTTCCGGGCCTATGTGGAGACCTATCTCCAGCGGCATCCCGGCATCCGCCAGGATATGACGATCCTCGTGCGCCAGATGGTGCCGGCCGCCGACGGATTGCCGATCGAGATCTACGCCTTCACCAATACGACGGCCTGGGCGGAATACGAAGGCATCCAGTCGGACATCTTCGATCACCTCTATGCGATCCTGCCCGAGTTCGATCTGCGCATCTTCCAGAATCCGAGCGGTCACGATCTCAAGACGCTGGCCCCGAGCCTGCGCCGCGTCGAGCGGGGTGCCGTGGCAGCCACGGCATGATCGACGTCGCTCACCACCATTTGTGAAAATGATGCACCGGTCCGTGGCCGCGGCCGATCTGCAGGCGGTCGGCGGCGGCGATGGCGTCGGTGATGTAGTGCTTCGCCTCGTCGATCGCCGCCTCCAGCGCCAGTCCGCGCGCCAGGCCCGCGGCGATGGCCGAGGACAGCGTGCAGCCGGTGCCGTGCGTGTTCAGCGTGGCGATGCGCGGCGCGTGGAACCAGTGCTTGCCGGACGCCGACAGCAGCAGGTCGGCGCTTTCCGGGCCGGCGCCGTGGCCGCCCTTGATCAGCACGGCGCGCGCGCCGAGGTTGAGGATCGCCTCAGCCTGACGCTCCATGCCGGCGTCGTCTTCCGCAACATCGGTCTGAAGCAGCCGCGCCGCCTCGCGCAGGTTCGGCGTGACGAGGGCCGAGCGTGGCAGAAGCTCGGAGATCAGCACGGCGACCGCTTCCTCGCGCAAAAGCATGTCGCCGCTGGTCGCCACCATGACCGGGTCAAGCACGACGTTTCGCTGCGCATAGCGATCGAGACCGGCGGCGACGACAGCGATCACGCTCGGCTGCGACAGCATGCCGATCTTCACGGCGTCGACGGCGAGATCCGAGAAGACGGCGTCGATCTGCGCGGCGACGAAATCAGCCGGCACGTCGTGGATGCCGGTGACGCCGAGCGTGTTCTGCGCCGTCAGCGCCGCGATCACAGAGGCGCCATAGACGCCGAGCGCCGAGAACGTCTTCAGATCGGCCTGGATGCCGGCGCCGCCGCCCGAATCCGAGCCGGCGATGGTTACGGCGATGGCTGTCATATCGGCATGTCCTCGTCTCTCAGGTGCCGGGCCCTGCCGGCGTCTTGGCGGCCCGCTCGCGGCTCCGCTTGAGGCCGAGCCGATGCTCGCGATAGATCACGAACATGCCGGATGCAATCACGATCCCCGATCCGATCAGCATGGTGGCGCTCGGCGTCGAGTGGAACAGCAGGTAACCGACGATGATCGCCCACAGCATCGAGATATATTCGAACGGCGCGATCAGCGACGCCTCGCCATAGCGATAGCTCTGCGTCAGCAGCACCTGGCCGATGCCACCGAAGATGCCGGCACCGACCAGAAACGGCAGATGCTCCCAGTTCGGCATCACCCAGCCGAACGGCGCTGTCACCAGCATGAAGATCGCCGTGAAGGTCGAGAAATAGACGACGATCGTGCCCGGCGATTCGACCCAGGTGAGCCGCCGCGTCTGCGTCGCCGCGAGCGCGCCGAAGAAGGCGGCAAGCACCGAGAAGACAGCGCCGAGCGTGCTGCGCTCGGGCCCGCTCTCCGGTCCGACATAGTCCGACAGGATGACGAGCACGCCGATCAGCCCGATCACCACCGCCGTCCAGCGATAGACGCGGATCGCCTCCTTGAGCAGCACGGCGGCGAGCACCACGGTCAGGAGCGGCGAGGCATAGCCGATCGCCGTCGCGTCCGACAGCGGCAGCCGGGCCAGCGCCGAGAAGCCGAAGAACATCGAGGTGGCGCCGGCGACCGAGCGCAGGACGTGGCCGCCGATACGCGGCGTGATGAAGACGGCGGGGAAATTGCCCAGCCACGCCACCCAGATCAGCACGGGGATCAGCGCGAAGGCCGAACGGAAGAAGGCTACCTCGCCGGGCGGATAGAAGTCCGAGATATACTTGATCAGCGTGGCCATCGCGGTGAAGGCGATGGTCGAGATGATCTTGAGCAGCACGCCGAAAAGCGGCTGCCCCCGTTGTGGCGTTTCCATGGACCCGATCGGACCGGGGGGCGGTCCGTTTCTTCATTCGTGGGCCGCGGAAGTTGCGGCCGGCTTCTGGGCTTTGGTTGCGATGGTTCTGCCCGGTTCGAAGCAGGCAGTATCGCAGTCTAGATTGGATTCGCTCGAAGTGGATATGGCCTTGATCGAAGAAATCCGACCAAACTGCGAGTTAGGTTCCTTCCGCCCGCCAAGAAGCGGTCCGGCGCTCTAGTTGGCGTGCAGTGCCGCCCAGACCCGCTCCGGGGTTGCCGGCATGTCGATGTGGGTGATCCCCCTGGCGCGCGCCAGCGCGTCGACGACGGCGTTCATCACCGCCGGCGTGGCGCCGATCGTGCCCGCTTCGCCCGCCCCCTTGATGCCCATCGCGTTGGTCGTCGACGGCACGTTGTGCGTGGCGAAGCGGATCTCCGGCAGATGGTCGGCCCGCGGCACGCAGTAATCGAGGAAACTGGCGGTCAGGAGCTGGCCGTCGCCGTCATGCACGGTGCGCTCGTAAAGCGCCTGCCCGATCCCCTGCACGACGCCGCCATGCAGCTGGCCAGCGAGCAGGATCGGGTTCACCGTCACGCCGAAATCGTCGCAGATCGAGAAATCGACAACCCGCACCACGCCCGTGTCCGGATCGATCTCGACCTCGGCGATATGCGTGCCGTTCGGATAGGTGCATTCGTCCTGCACGAACTCGCCGACCGCCGTCAGCAGCGCCGGATCCTTGGCGCGCCTGGCGATCTCGGCGAGCGTGATCGAATGGTCGGTGCCGGCGACGCGGATGGTGCCGTCCGCCACCTCGAGATCCTCGACGCCGACCTCGAGCTCGTCCGAGGCTATCTCCTTCAATTGCCGCACCAGCCTGACCGAGGCGCGATCCACCGAGACCGCGCCGAGCGGGATCGAGCGCGAGCCGCCGGTGCCCTCGCCGGTCGGGACCTTGTCGGTGTCGCCCTGGATGACGGAGATCCGGTCCATCTCGACGCCGAGATGGGCGGCGATGAACTGCGAATAGGCGGTGGCGTGGCCCTGCCCGTTCGTCTGCGTGCCGATCAGGAGCGTCAGCGTGCCGTCGCCGTTCAGCGTCACCGTGGCCGGCTCGGAGCCCGGAAAGGCGCAGGCCTCGACATAGGTAGCGATGCCGAAGCCGCGCAGCCTGCCCTGCCGTTTCGACGCCTCGGCCCGGGCCGGAAAGCCGGCATAGTCCATGATCTGCAGGTTGCGATCGAGATGGCCGGCGAAATCGCCGGTGTCGTATTTCCGGCCGCCCTGGGTCAGGTAGGGCAATTGCTCGGGCCGGATGAAGTTGCGCTTGCGGAACTCGACCGGGCCGAGGCCGGTCTCGCGGCCGCAGAGGTCGACCAGCCGCTCGATCAGATAGGCCGCCTCCGGCCGCCCGGCGCCGCGATAGGCGTCCGTCGGCGTCGTCGTGGTGAGGACGCCGCGCACGGTCACGTCCATGGCCCGGATGTCGTAGAGCCCGGTCGACATGGTGACGCCGCCGACCGCGATGTCGGCGCCATATTGCGAAACATAGGCGCCGAGATCGGACAGGAGATCGACCCGGAGCGCCAGGAAGCGGCCCTCGGCGTCGAGCGCCATCTCGGCGGTGGTGACGTTGTCGCGCCCATGCGCGTCGATCTGGAAGTGCTCGGCCCGCTCCTGGATCCATTTCACCGGCCGGCCAAGCGTCTGCGCCGCCAGCGCCGCGAGCGGATATTCGTGATAGACGAATGACTTGGTGCCGAATCCTCCACCAACGTCCGGCGTCACGACACGGATGCGGCCGGGATCGATGCCGAGAATGTCCTCGGCGATGATGTCGCGCATCTTGTGGCCGCCCTGCGTGCCGAGCGTCAGCGTGAAGCGCTCGGTCTCAGGGTCGTATTCGGCCACCACGCCGCGCGTTTCCATGTAGTTGGCGACGAGGCGCTGGTTGACGACCTCGATGCGGACGACGCGCGCCGCCCGCGCGAAGGCGGCGTCGGTGGCTTCCTTGCTGCCGCGATGATGGGTGAAGGCGACATTGGTGCCGAATTCGGGATAGACGAGCGGCGCGCCGGCCGCGACGGCCTCCCGCGCGCCGGTCACCGCCGGCAGGCCGTCATAGTCGATGTCGATCCGTTCCGCCGCCGCCTGCGCCGCCTCGACCGTATCGGCGACGACGAAGGCGACGGGGTCGCCGACATGGCGGGCGATATCGGCGACGAGCAGCGGCCGCAGCGGAAAGAGCCGCTCCGTGCCCGGCACGACGGGCGGGAACTCCTTCGGCGGCGGGCCGGGATAACGGGCGACGTCGGCGCCACCGAGGACCAGGCTCACGCCCGGCGCGGCCCGCGCCGCTTCGAGCCCTCCGACGGAAATGCGTGCATGCGCCATGGCCGAGCGCACGACGACGGCGTGCAGCGTCCCGGACGGCGTGTAGTCATCGGTGAAATGACCGCGGCCTGTGATCAGCGCCGGGTCTTCCTTGCGCCGGACCGAGGCGCCCATGCCGAATTTGCGCGGCGCCGCATCCCGTCCTGTCGAGGCATCGCTCATGCCGATCCGGCCGCCCTGGGCCGCCTCCTCGATCGATCCCATGCAACGACGCGATCATAGGATCCGCCTCGAGCGGCGCGCAACCGCGTTGTGCCCCGCCGCGATGCAACGGCCGCGCGCTCAAGCCCGCCGCGACAATCGGAAGCCAGCTATGCGCGCAACGCCTTTTCCCCGCCGGAATCGCGTGTTAAGCACCCACTCGGCGGTGCAGAGGTCATCATCGGAATCCCATGACACGTTTCATTTCACGACGCAGCGGTCCGGCTCTTGCCGCGGCTGCCCTGGCCTCCCTCTTCGTCGGCACGCCCGCCCACGCGGAGCGGATCACGAATCCCGTCGCCGAGTTCGCCGGTCTCGACAAGATCACCGGCCGGATCATCACCTTCGACGTCTACATGGACGAGACGGTGCAGTTCGGCGCGCTGCAGGTGACGCCGCGGGTCTGCTATTCGCGCCCGCCCACCGAGCCGCCGCAGACCGATTCCTTCGTCGAGGTCGACGAGATCACGCTGAACCGCAAGGTGCGCCGGATCTTCACCGGCTGGATGTTCGCCGACAGCCCCGGCCTGCACGCCGTCGACCACGCCGTCTATGACGTCTGGCTCGCCAACTGCAAGACTTCGTCGACCGTCGCCAAGCCGTCCAAGCCGTAGAACTCGCCGTCGCTTTCAAGCGCGTCATCGAGGCGGCGGTGATACTCGGCCCGGTCGACCTCGATCGCGCCGAACTGCGACAAATGCTCGGTGGTGAACTGGGCGTCGAGCAGGAGGCGTCGCGGGCATGGCTGAACATGCTCTCGCCGAAGAACGCGCCGCGCAGGCGGACGCCATAGAGCCCGCCGACCAGCTTTCCATCCTGCCAGGCCTCGACCGTGTGGCAGTATCCGAGCGTGAACAGCTCGTGATAGAGGGTGCGGATGCGCTGGTTGATCCAGGTCTTGTCGCGATAGGGCGTGTCGGCATTGCCGGCGCAGCCGGCGATCACGCCGTCGAAATCCGAATCGATACGGATCTCGTAAGGCTGGTGGCGCATGGTGCGGGCCAGCCGGCGCGGAACGTGGAAGGTGTCGAGCGGAAAGATGCCCCGGCTTTCGGGCTCGATCCAGTAGAGGCCGGGATCATCGGCCGAGTCGGACATCGGGAAGATGCCGGACGCATACGCCTTGAGCAGGATCTGCGGCGTTATCTCAGGAAATCGATCTGACTTGCGGGCCATCAGGCAACACCGGGATCACGCCTCAGCCGAGCCGCTGCTGCAGCGTCTCTTTCCATCCTGGCCGATCGAATCTCCAGCATCGTGCCCCCTCCTCAGAAGAGCGTGGGAACATTGTCATGTTCCCACGCCGCCTCAAAGGGGGATGTGGCAGCGGACCTAGTGGTCCACAGCCAGCTTCTTCTCCAGCCAATGGATGTCATAGCGACCATCGGCGATGTCCTGATCGTCCACCAGCTGGCGGAAGAGCGGGATGGTCGTATGGATACCGTCGACTACGAACTCGTCGAGCGCGCGCCGCAGCCGCATCATGCACTCGACGCGGTTGCGTCCGTGCACGATCAGCTTGCCGATCAAGCTGTCGTAGTAGGGCGGGATCTTGTAGCCCTGATAGACGCCGGAATCGACGCGCACGCCGAGACCGCCCGGCGGATGGTAGTAGGTGATCTTGCCCGGCGACGGCGCGAAGGTGCGCGGGTCCTCGGCATTGATGCGGCATTCGATGGCATGGCCCTCGAACGTCACGTCCTCCTGCCGGAAGGACAGGCCGCTGCCGGCGGCGATGCGAATTTGTTCGTTGACGAGGTCGATGCCGGTGATCGCTTCCGTCACCGGATGCTCCACCTGCAGGCGCGTGTTCATCTCGATGAAATAGAACTCGCCGTCCTCGTAGAGGAACTCGATCGTGCCCGCGCCGGAATAGCCGAGATCGGCGACCGCCTTGGCGCAGATGGCGCCGATCTTGTCGCGCTCCTCGGCGTTGAGGGCCGGCGAACCCGCCTCCTCCCAGACCTTCTGGTGGCGTCGCTGCAGCGAGCAGTCGCGCTCGCCGAGATGCACCGCATAGCCCTTGCCGTCACCGAGAACCTGGATCTCGATGTGGCGCGGCTTCTCCAGATACTTTTCCATGTAGACGGCGTCGTCGCCGAAGGCGGCCTTCGCCTCGGAACGGGCCGTCGCAAAGGCGATCGCGACGTCCTCGGCCGAGCGCGCCACCTTCATGCCGCGTCCGCCGCCGCCGGCCGAAGCCTTGATCAGCACGGGATAGCCGATCTCGTTGCCGGTGCGGATGGCGTCGGCCTCGTCCTTGAGCGCGCCCGCCGAGCCCGGAACAACCGGAATGCCGAGACGCTGCGCGGTGCGCTTCGCCTCGATCTTGTCGCCCATGATGCGGATGTGCTCGGACTTCGGTCCGATGAAGGTGAGGTTGTGCGCCTCGAGGATCTCGGCGAAGCGGGCATTTTCCGAAAGGAAGCCGTAGCCGGGATGGATGGCGTCGGCGCCCGTGATCTCGCAGGCGGCCAAGAGCGAGGGAATGTTCAGATAGCTCTCGCGCGCGGGCGGCGGGCCGATGCAGACGCTCTCGTCGGCGAGGCGGACATGCATGGCGTCGGCATCCGCCGTCGAATGCGCGGCGACCGTCTGAATCCCGAGTTCCTTGCAGGCGCGGAGAATCCGGAGGGCGATTTCACCGCGATTGGCGATCAGGATCTTGTTGAACATCGGCACCACGACGCTCATTCGATGATCAGGAGCGGTTCGCCATACTCAACCGGCTGGCCGTCCTCGACCATGATGGCCTTGACGACACCGGAGCGCGGCGCCGGGATCTGGTTCATCGTCTTCATGGCTTCGACGATGAGAAGGGTCTGGCCCTCGCGCACCGTGTCGCCGATCTCGATGAAGGGCTTCGCGCCCGGCTCGGGCGAGCGGTAGGCGGTGCCGACCATCGGCGACGGCACCGTGCCGGGATGGTTGGCCAGACTGACCTCGGCCGGGGCTGCGGCCGCGACGATCGCAGGCGCGGCGGCCAGGACGGGAGCAGCAGCCACCTGATAGCTGGCCGGGGCGACCGTGACGTTGCGCGCGACGCGGATCCGCAGATCCTCGTGCTCGACTTCGATCTCGGTGAGATCCGTCTCCGTCAGCAGCAGCGCCAGCTGCCGGATCAGGTCCTGATCGATCGTCGAATTTTTGCTCGTCATGCCCTTTTTTCTTTCATGGTCCGTTTCTCCTGGCTCACTCGACGAGCGGCTGCAGCGCTTGCAGCGCCAGCCCGTAGCCCGCGGCTCCGAAACCGCAGATCACGCCGGCGGCGACAGGAGAAACATAGGAATGATGTCGGAAATCTTCGCGCGCGAAGACATTGGAAAGATGCAGCTCGATCGTGGGAAGCCCCACGGCGCGGATCGCGTCATGCAGGGCGATCGAGGTATGCGTGTAGGCGCCGGGATTGATCACGATGCCCCGGAACCGTCCGAGCGCTTCGTGGATCCAATCGATCAGCATCCCCTCATGGTTGGATTGGCGGAAATCCACCGCCATGCCCAGCCGCTCGCCAGCAGCCTTGGTATCCGCCTCGATCTCGCCCAGCGTCTTGGAGCCGTAGACACCTGGCTCCCGCTTGCCGAGCATGTTGAGGTTGGGACCGTTGAGAACGAGAACTGCGACTGTCATCGATGATTTTCTACCGAAAGCCACGCAAGGACAAAGAGCCCTTGCGGCGAGGTTGGCAGGTTATAGGGACTCGGGGAATAAAGGAAAAGCCCCGAAACCGTCGCTCCGGGAATCCTCTCCCATGATTCTCGACCGCTCCGTCAGCAGGTCACGGAACCGCAGGCCCTTACCGATTTGATCTTCTCCTTCAGCGCATCATAGCCGACCGCGCCGACCACGACGTCGTTCTGCAGCACGTAGGAAGGCGTGCCGTTGATCCCGAGAACCTGCGCGAGCGCGTACGACTCATTGATCGTGGCGGCGACTTCCGGATCCTTGAGGTGCGCCTGGATTGCGGCCTTGTCGAGACCGATATCGGCGGCAACGGCCATGGCGCGCGCGCCGTCGACGGCGCCGCGGCTCATCAGCAGCTCGTCGTAGAAAGCCTTGTATTTCTCAGGCGCCACCTTGTTGACGGCGACCGCAACCTGCGCCGCCTCCTCCGAGCCCTGGCCGAGCACCGGGAACTCCTTCAGGATCACGCGGAGGCCCTTGTCCTCGTCGAGCAGCTGCAGTAGCCGCAGTTGTAGTCGAAGAACTCGACCAGCGTGACATCGCCCTTCGGGTTGCCGAGCACGACATGGCGCGGCGAATTGAACAGCTGGTCGGCGTACTTGGCGACGCCGGACTTGCGGGCCTCGGCCTCGGCCGCCTGCTCCTTGCGCTGGAGCTCTTCCATCGCGTCGCGGATCACTTCCGGATTCTTCATCAAATAATCTTTGACCAGCGCGCCGATCTCGGCCTGCTGGTCCTCGGAGAAGCTCGCGGCCTGGGCCGGCGCGGCGGCCACCAGGGTGATGGCGGCGAAGGCCGCGGCGAGGAAGGGTTTCGACAATGCGATCATTTCTGTGCGTCCGGTTTGGCGATCGCTGGAGGCGATCGGCCGGGTGAGCGGATCAATTGGTCTTTGAAGGCGGTGTATAGGACAGAATGTCGTCGGCACGAAGCCAGGCCGGCGATCCCTCCTTGAACTGCTTCTGCACGCGCCTGGCGCGCGACTTCGCTTCCTTGTAGCGGCCCTCGGCGAATTCGCCCTGCGCGGTTGCGAGATCGGCCATGGCGACGTCGCCCCTGAGCGCATAGGCGCGCGCCAGCGTGCGATGGCCGATCGGCATGTCCGGATCGGTCTGCAGACCGATGGTCAGGTTCTTCACCGCCTCGTCGACCGACTTGGGATCGCCGACCTCGACGAGGGCCTGGCCGAGCATGATGCGGAGCAGGCCGGATTTCGGCGCGGCCGCGACCGCCTTGCGCAGCGGCGCCACCGCCTCCTTCGCGCGGCCGCTTTCCAGCAGCACCTGGCCCTGCAGCTCGTAGAAATAAGGGAAGTTCGGACGCGACTTGATCAGCGCGCCGACCTGGTCGATCGCGGCGCGCGAATTGCCGGTGCGATAGGCGAGGATCGCGCGGGCATAGCGCGCCGGCATCGAGGTGTCGCTCGGCGGATAGCGCCGCATCACCAGCATCGAATCCTCGGAAAAGGCGGAGAGCTTGGCGCGCACCATGTCATGGCGCGCCTGCAGCTCCGGCGAATCCTTGGTGTTGTAGAACTTGCTCTTCTTCGCGGCGTTCTCGATCAGGTCGATGCGCTCGTTCGGCATCGGATGGCTCTGCAGATAGGGATTGGCGCCCTGGCTGGAGAACAGCGTGTTGTCGGCGAAACGCTGGAAGGTGGTGATCATGCCCTTGGCCGACTGGCCGCTCTTGTCGAGATAGGTCAGCGCCAGGCGGTCGGCGGCCATTTCCTCCGAGCGCTGATAGGCGAGCAGGCCGCGCCGGATCAGCTCGTTCGAGCCCATCGCGATGCCGCCGCCGGCCCGCGCCGCGTCGCCGGAGCCGGATGCCGCGCCGGCGATCGCCGCGCCCATGCCGACGACGCTGCCGATCATGGCCATCGTCTTGGCGGTCTCGAGCTGCTGGCGGAGCTGGATCTGGTGGTTGCCGGCGAGATGGCCGGTCTCGTGCGCGAGCACGCCGATCAACTCGTTCGGGGTCTTCGAATCGATGATCGCGCCTGTATTGACGAAGATCTTGTCACCGGCGGCGACGAAGGCGTTGAAGGACGGATTGTTGACGAGATAGAGCTCGACCGAAGTCGCTCGCAGCCCGGCCGCCTTGTAGATCGGGCGCAGGTAATCCTGGATCAGCGCCTCCGTCTCGGCGTCCCGCACCAGGTTCGGCCGCGACTGGGCGGCAGCGGGCTCGACCGCGAGCGGCGCCAGCAGGGCGATGCCGATCACGCCGCCGAGCAGGCCCCGCACAACGCGCTGTACTGAAGTCGTCACAGATCGCCCCTCCTCCAGCCTTTCCCTCGCGGCCGGCGAATTGTATGAAGCCGCCTCGCGCGCGCGCCAGCCGGCATCCCCCTTGGACGGATGCGCAGAAAATGGGGCGATAGCAAGACTTTTAATCCCGCGGACGGAACCCCTTGCCATGATGCCTCCCGATCGCCCCCCGTCGCGCCGCAGCGCCGTCGCCCCCTTCATCGCGATGGACGTGATGTCGGCCGCGTTCGAGCGAATCGCCCGCGGCGAGCGGATCATCCGCATGGAAATCGGCGAGCCTGGGGCGTCGGCGCCGAAGCCGGTGCTGGACGCCGCCCGCGCCGCCCTCGACCATGGCCGCATCGGATACACGGAAGCGCTCGGCTGGCGGCCGCTGCGCGAACGCATCGCGGAATATTATGCCGATACGCACGGCATCGCGGTGCCGGCGTCGCGGATCGCGATCACCACCGGCTCGTCGGCCGGCTTCAATCTCGCCTTCCTCGCCGCCTTCGATCCCGGCGAGCGGGTCGCCATCGCCTCGCCCGGCTATCCCGCCTATCGCAACATCCTCGCCGCGCTCGGGCTGGAAGTGGTCGAGATCGAGACGACGGCCGAAACCCGGCACGCCATCACCCCGGCGATGCTGGAGCGCGTCCATGCCGAGAAGCCGCTCGCCGGCATCCTCGTCGCCAGCCCCGGCAACCCGACCGGCACCATGATGACGCCGGAGGCGCTCGCCGCCCTCATCCGCGCCGCCGACGAGCTCGGCATCCGCTTCATCTCCGACGAGATCTATCACGGCCTCGTCTTTGACGGCGTCGCCGAGACGGCGCTCGCGACGAGCGACCGCGCCATCGTTATCAACTCGTTCTCGAAATATTACTGCATGACCGGCTGGCGGATCGGCTGGATGGTGCTACCGGAGACGCTGGTGCGCCCCGTCGAGCGGATCGCCCAGAGCCTCTACATATCGGCGCCCGACCTGTCGCAGCGCGCGGCGATCGCCGCCTTCGAGGCGACAGAGGAACTGGAGGCGATCAAGGCCGGCTATGCCGCCAACCGCCGGCTGCTGCTCGACCGGCTGCCGAAGATCGGCTTCGACGATTATTTCCCCGTCGACGGCGCCTTCTACATCTATGCGTCGGTGCGCCGCTTCTCGAACGATTCGGCCGATTTCGCACAGAAGATGCTGGCCGAAGCACGCCGGGCGCGGATTTCGACCGCGTGCACGGCCCCGCGCATATCCGCTTCTCGTTCGCCGGCGCGACGGCGGAGATCGCCGAGGCGGCGGAGCGGCTGGAGCGCTGGCTGGCCTGAAGGATCAGGCCTCGGCCGGCTCGCGGGCCGCGCTCGGCTTCGGCAGCACGACCGGATCATGGTCGGAGCTTGCGAACACCTCGCGGTCGAGCCGCTGCATGGCACCGGCCAGGATGCCGACATCGACCAGATCGTCCTCGGCCGAAAGCACCTCGACCTCCGTCATGCGCGCGAGCTCGCTCACAAGGCCCTCGTCGAGGCCGGCGCGGAAGCCCGCTTCCATCAGGTCGAAAGCGGCGACGCCGCGGCCGGTGAAGGCGACCCGCTGCGGATTGAGCAACGCGATCAGCCGCGACAGGCCATAGCCGAGCGCGAGGCCCGCCTGATGATAGGCCATCCGAACCCGATCCTCGCCGGCCCGCGCCCGCAGCTCCAGCGCATGCATGGTCTCGGGTTCCGGATCGATCTCGGTCGGCGACACGTCCGGCGGCAGGTTCTCCACCGCCCGGTAGATCGCATAGTCGGCGACATAGGCCTCGACGCAGCCGCGCCGGCCGCAGCGGCAGAGCGCTCCGCCCGGCATATGGTTGGCATGGCCGAACTCGGCGCCGGAGCCATAGGCGCCGGTGAACAGGCGGCCATTGATGTAGAGGCCCATGCCGACGCCATAGGCGATGAAGATCGTGGCAAAGGTGCCGCCGAACCGCACGGGATCGCGCGAATGCAGCGCCTGCGCCATCATGTTGACGTCGTTGGTCATCGAGGCGCGGATGCCGAGCGCCTCGGAGACCGGTCCTGGGACCGGCCCGACCTCGACCGCCACCACCGGACTCCAGAGCAGCGTTCCCGTGGTCTCGTCCGTGGTGCCGGGAATGGCGATGGAGATCTCGGCGACGCGCGACGGCGAAATGGCGCGCTCGACGAGATAGCCGCGGATGATCTCGATCAGCCGCGCCACAAAGCCGGTCGCCTCTGCTCCCATGGTCGCGACGGCGTAGTGATGGCTATGGCGCAGATGGCCGGAATAGTCGCTGAGCAGCAGCGTCACCGAATTCAGCGAGATCTTGACGCCGAGGACATAGGCGGCCTCGTCGTTCAGCGTCAGCGCCACGCGCGGACGGCCGCGGCCCAGCGGGCGTTCGGCCCGTTCGTCGATGTCGGCGGTGACGAGGATGTGCTCGGCCAGCAGGTCGCCGGTAATGGCGGAGATCGTCGCCGGACTGAGCCCGGTCTCCCGCCCGAGTTCGACGCGCGCCAGCGGCCCGGCGCGACGAAGCGCTCCGAGAACGAGGCCACGGTTCTGACGGCGCACCAGTTCGGTATCGGCTTTGCTCTGCACGATTCTCCTCCGCGCCGGCAGAATGGTCTATCGATAATTGATTTGCAAAGCGCAATTGATGGCTTCACATCAGCCGTGAATAGCAGAATTCGCGTGTGAACGTGGCGCAGTGATGTCCACACCCTGACGAAGGGTGCCGCGCTTGCCGCGCGGGGCCTGCCGTCGTATGTCGTCCTCTGCTCCCGTAGGCCCATCGCTTCGAAGGACGTCCACCCATGACCGTCGCCCGAACCGCCGCTACGGCGGCCGCCATCACAGACGCGTTCGCCACGCTTCGCGCAGAGCGCGACCGCGTGGAAGCGCATACCATGCGCGACATGTTCGCGGCCGATCCGTCCCGATTCAGCCGCCTTTCCGCCAGCGACGACGGCCTGCTGCTCGACTATTCCAAGAACCGGCTCGATACCGCCGCCATGGTGGCGCTGCTCGATCTGGCGCGCGTCGCCGGCGTCGAGGAACGCCGCGACGCCATGTTCGCCGGCGAGAAGATCAACGTCACCGAGAACCGCGCCGTCCTGCATGTCGCGCTCCGCGCCACGCCGGACGAGAGCTATGTCGTCGACGGCAAGAATGTCGTGGAAGACGTTCAGTCGGTCCTCGCCGCGATGTCGAAATTCGCCGAGGGCGTGCGCGACGGCTCGATCGCCGGCACCGGCGGCCGCTTCACCGACGTCGTCAATATCGGCATCGGCGGCTCGGATCTCGGCCCGGCCATGGTGACGCGCGCGCTCAGCCCCTATCACGACGGCCCGCGCCTGCATTTCGTCTCCAATGTCGACGGCGCCCACATCCACGACACGCTGGCCGACCTCGACCCGGCCACCACGCTCTTCCTCGTCGCGTCGAAGACCTTCACCACGATCGAGACGATGACCAACGCCGCCACCGCGCGCCGCTGGATCGTCGCGGCGCTGGGCGAGGAAGCTGTCGGCGCGCATTTCGCCGCCATGTCGACGGCGATCGACAAGGTCAATGCCTTTGGCATCGACGCGTCGCGCGCCTTCGGCTTCTGGGACTGGGTCGGCGGTCGCTATTCGGTCTGGTCGGCGATCGGCCTGCCGGTGATGATCGCCATCGGCACCAGGAACTTCCGCGACTTCCTGGCCGGCGCCCATGCGATGGACCAGCATTTCCGCACCGCGCCGCTCGACAAGAACCTGCCGGTGCTGCTGGCCCTCGTCGGCATCTGGAACCGCAACGTGCTCGGCTTCCCGGCCAAGGCGGTGCTGCCCTACGACCAGCGGCTGGAGCGGTTCGCCGCCTATCTGCAGCAGCTCGACATGGAATCGAACGGCAAGCGCGTGACGCTCGAAGGCGCCCCGGTGACGATGCCGACCGGCCCCCTCGTCTGGGGCGAGCCCGGCACCAACGGCCAGCACGCCTTCTACCAGCTCATCCACCAGGGCACCGACGTCATCCCCTGCGATTTCCTGATCGCGGCGAAGGCGCATGAGACCGACGGCGTCCACCACGCGCTGCTGCTCGCCAACTGCTTCGCCCAGACCGAGGCGCTGATGCGTGGCCGCACCACCGACGAGGCGCGCGCCGAGCTCGCCGCCGAAGGCAAGGTGCCGGCGGAGGTCGAGCGCCTCGCCCCGCACAAGACCTTCCCGGGCAACCGTCCGTCCAACACGATCCTCTACAAGACGCTCGATCCCTACACGCTCGGCCGCCTGATCGCCCTCTACGAGCATCAGGTCTTCGTGCAGGGCGCGATCTGGGGCATCGATTCCTATGACCAGTGGGGCGTCGAGCTCGGCAAGCAGCTCGCGCTGCAGCTGCTGCCGATGGTCGATGGCCGCGCCGACCCCGCGTCGCGCGATTCGTCGACGGCAGGCCTTATCAACGCCGCCGCCAGCCTGCGCTGACCGGCCTGCCTCGCCCTTGTCAAAGGCGAGGGCTGGAATAGACCAAAGTCCGGCGGGGACGCCCGCCGGGCTTTTTTGATTCTGGCGGCTTCGAGACCATGGGAAAGCCCCTCTCCCCAACCCTCTCCCGCTCGCGGGAGAG
>JAFKJZ010000505.1 GCA_017305815.1 Hyphomicrobiales bacterium | reverse complement strand
AGCCCGCTCCTGCCCTATCAGCTGCATGGCGAGTTCCTGCTGACGAGCTACTCCCTGCGCCCGAGCGACCCGACCTTCGGAACGACGCAATTCCTCGGCGCGCATTTCTCGCACAAGAGCTCGGATTTTCCGTCGGGCGGGCCCGGAACCCAGCACAAGCTCGGCGGCGACGTCATCGTCTCCCCCACGGTCGGCGCAACCGTCACCGTGTCGCTGAACCGCGACGACAATTTCCATGTCGAGTACGAGATCGATTTCAGCGGCAACATCCGGAAGGGTTCGGTCGTCGTTCCGCCGGGCGCCGTCGTGCCGTTCATGCTGAACGCCAAGCCGTTCGAACTCGGCGCCACCCTCGCCAACCGCTCCGCCGTCCTGCAGGGCACGCTGAACGCCAGCAAGAGATCCGCGCCCTTCACGCTTTGATCCCTGCCGACAACCGCCGCGAACAATATCGGAGCTCGCGAGCACCGTGAATGAGGCTGCGCGTGCGGACATCGACACAAGAACGCCATCGCCCGACCGATCTTTCCTCTAGCGAGGACGATCGCTTTCGATCGATCCGCCAGAATATGGATAGCAAAGTACTACCTGAACGAGATCAGATCCCCGATCGATAGTATTTTTAGTCTGGCTTCTTGCTATCGATCCCGGAGGTCAATTTCATGTGATCGTCGCGCTTGTTATCGGAACGTGAGTTCCGCGCGCTCTATTTTGTCGACGGGGGGCTCTAGAAGGGATGCCCTGACCATGACACGTCATTTCCTAGGCATGATCGCATCTGCGTGTGTTGTCCTGGCCGTTCCGGCCGTTCCGGCCATGGCCAAAGAAGTCGACGTCTCGAAATTGACCTGCAAGGAGGTCGGCGCCATGGCGCCCGCCAAGATCGTCGGCATCGCCCTGTGGGTGAGCGGCTATGTCCATGGCAAGGCCGGCAATGCCATGATCGATACGACCAAGGCTCATGCCAACGCCGAAAAGATCGCCGGCTACTGCAAGAGCAACGCCAGCGCGACGCTGGGAAGCGCGGTGGAGGCCGTCTTCAAATAGCGGCGGACTGCCGGGAGATCGGCAAGAGATTGTCGAGTGATCGTGAAGAGATCATCGGCCGGGCGACCTGCGGGCCGCCTGGCCGGCCGCAGGTCCAGAACCGACCGAAGGCTCGACGACGACGCCGCGGCCCGTAAACTCGCATCCGCTCCGGCAAAAGGCGGCCCAGGCGCGAGGGTTCGTGAGGGCGGTCGGCATTCTCGTCATCGGGCGGCTCGGCCTGATCCGGGCCGCCATCCGCGGCGGCCCTTTGAACTCAGGAAGGCCCCGTGCCCGCACGAGGACCGCGTTCCAAAACCTGGCGACTTTCCGTCAAGAGCAGGCGTTGCTCACCGCCCTCAAGGCTGCTGACACGCCCTTCAGGGAGTAGGTGTCCGTGGTGTTCGTGCCCCGCCTGGAAAGTCCGTGGACGGACATCTGGCTTCCTGCCCTCATGGCATCGACCAGCCGCCGTTCTTCAGATGTCTGATCAATCCAGGCGCCGTCGCCCTGGGTGAAAAGCCTGAACTTCTCGCCATCCACGCTCACTGTAGCGTAGGAGCCAGTCTTGAACGGGTAACCGATGGCTACGGACACTTCGTCGCGGACTCTTTCACCCGGCCGGGTGGTCACCATGAAAAAGGTGGGATCCCGATTCACCCCGGTTGGCCGCTGCGAGGTAGGTGTTGCCGTCGCGAAGCAGACCTTCCCCTTGTTGCTCGGGTATGTATACAAGGTCCAGTCAGAATAGGTTTGGACCATCTTTGGAGTTTGTGCAGCAACGCTGCTGGCGATTACACAGATTGCTCCTGCGAGAAGCGTTCTTTTCGCGGTCATTGATCCTGTCAGCACGATCCCACCGGACTTTTATAGAATGCTGCCCGGGAGGGATGTAGGCCGAACAGCCAAGGAAAGCTGGCCGACGAGTCTTAATAATGTATGAATTTCAATTCAAAAAATGGACAGACGGCACGCACCCTCTGCCGCATGGAAGACTGAACCCGGCCCCTCGCCAAACGTGACGACAAGCGCGCGAGTTGCCGGCCAAGCGCCATGGCCCCCTTGCCAGAACAAGCGCACCGTTTACGGCAGCAGCCCCGCCCGGATGAGATCGCGTGCCCGAGAAGCTCGTCCGCGCGATGATCAGCTTCGAGGTTGTCGGCACGCCCCTCGGACGGGCCGGCCATATGGACGACGCCGCCGGTTGCTCGACGCATGGCGCGCCTTCGCCATGTCGCAGGGACTTGCGGGCAACCAACCGCAATCGCTGGAAGCCCTAAACAGCGCCCTGCGGCAGGACCAACGTCAAAGCGCATCGGCCCAAGGCCGTAGATCGTTGATTTTAGTGAAGAAGAAAGTGGCTGGGGAACCTGGATTCGAACCAAGACTAACGGAGTCAGAGTCCGTCGTTCTACCGTTAAACTATTCCCCAACGAGGATGCCGGAGCATCCGGAGCGGCGGGCCAGCGCCCGGCGCCGCGTTGATGGCGTTCGTATAGGCCGCGCCCCTTTTGCCGTCAACCACCCTTTTTATCCATCCGATGACAGAGCCGATTTGTTCACAGGCTAGTCGACCGGGCGCTTGCCGCCTCCACGTCCGACGGCAGCGCTTCTGAGCAGGCTTGCGGTACCAGGCCGTCTCGAAGGACGCGCTGCCTGTGGGCAAGCCTTGTTGCCTGCGCCGACCTGCAGGCTTCGAGGCGGCTTCCCGGCCTCGTCGACGTGTCTGGGGACGGCGTCATGGGAAGAGCCCTCGGAAAGAGGGCAGAGCACGCCTCGGCCCCGCCCCAGGCGAGCCACGACGAAACGAGGGAAAGCAGATAGCGGACTGTCCAAAAATGCGCCCCGCGCCCGCTCGGGAGCGGCCCAGCCGTCCCCGGCGGACAAAACAAGACGGCTTACGGGTTTCGAAGGCCTGCGCTAAGCTCACGCCCGTCCGGGCTTGCTTCCGCCCGCGACGCAAAAAGGGGAACGCATGCATTCGGGATCGCCCGGGTCGCGCGGAACGTCGGCAAAACAGGCCAAAGCCGCGACGCGCCTCGACTTCGAGCGACATCCAAGCTTCAAGAATGCATGCTAGCGTCGAAACTAGACGGCTTATCATCAGGCCGGCCAGGGGGCCGTGCCGGGGCAACTGGGCGTTGATTCGCCGAGGGAGAAAAAGCATGAAGACCAACTGGATGCGGATGACGGTTTCCGCACTCGCCATCTGCGCCTCGAGCAGCCTGGCCTTCGGCCAGGGCATGGACGAGCTGATCGCGGCGGCCAAGAAGGAAGGCCAGCTGACGACGATCGCGCTCCCGCATGACTGGTGCGGCTATGGCGACATCATCGAGGGCTTCAAGGCCAAGTACGGCATCGCGGTCAACGAGCTGAACCCCGACGCCGGCTCGGGCGACGAGATCGAAGCGATCAAGGCCAACAAGGGCAATACCGGCCCGCAGGCGCCCGACGTCATCGACGTCGGCCTCTCCTTCGGCCCCTCCGCCAAGGCCGAAGGCCTGCTGCAGCCCTACAAGGTCTCGACCTGGGACACGATCCCGGACAGCGCCAAGGACGCCGAAGGCTACTGGTACGGCGACTATTACGGCGTGCTCTCCTTCCTGGTGAACACCGACATCGTCAAGAACGTGCCGAAGGACTGGCCGGACCTGCTTTCCGACGAGCTCGCCAACTCGGTCGCGCTCGCCGGCGATCCGCGCGTCGCCAACCAGGCGATCCAGGGCGTGTTCGCCGCCGGCCTCTCCGGCGACAAGGGCGACATCGCCAAGGCGGGCGAGGAAGGCCTGAAGTTCTTCGCCGAGCTGAACAAGAAGGGCAATTTCGTGCCCGTGATCGGCAAGTCGGCCTCGCTGGCGCAGGGTTCGACCCCCGTCATCATCGCCTGGGACTACAACGCGCTTTCCTGGCGCGACATCCTGAAGGGCAACCCGGCCGCCGAGGTCGTCGTGCCGAAGACCGGCGTCGTCGCCGGCGTCTATGTCCAGGCGATCAGCGCCTACGCGCCGCATCCGAATGCCGCCAAGCTGTGGATGGAATATCTCTATTCCGACGAAGGCCAGATCGGCTGGCTGAAGGGCTATTGCCACCCGATCCGCTTCGACGATCTCGCCAAGAACGGCAAGATCCCGGCCGACCTGCTCGCCAAGCTGCCGCCGGCGGACGCCTATGCCAAGGCGGTGTTCCCGACCGTCGAGCAGCAGAACGCCAACAAGGAAGTGATCTCCAAGCAGTGGGATTCGGTCGTCGGCGCCGAAGTCGCCAAGTAGGCGGTCCCAAAGTCCCTTCCAGGGACTGACGCGAGACGGAAGAGCCTGGTTCCCGACCAGGCTCTTTTTCGTCTTTTTGCCGGCTAAGGGCGGCCTTGCGGGCCGGGTTATTTTCGGCCGCGCCCTTGCCTCTTGCCGGGTGCCCCAGCATCCTGCATTCCAGAACCGACGGCCAGCACAGGTTGCCCATGGCTCAATCGACAGTCGAGATCGCCCCAGCGAAGCCGCGGCCCTTGCCGCTGAGCTGGCTTGGCGTCGCGCCCTTCCTGATCTTCGCGCTGATGTTCCTGATCCTGCCGGCCGGCTATCTGGTGATCGGCGCGTTCCAGACGCCGGATGGCAGCTTCACGCTGCAGAACATCGCCAATCTGAACCAGCCCAACATCCTCAAGGCCTACCAGCTCAGCATCTCGATCAGCGCGGCCTCCGCCTTCCTCGGCTCGCTGCTCGGCTTCGGGCTGGCGCTGGCCATCGTGCTCGGCAAGCTGCCGCGCTGGGTGCGGCCGATGCTGATGACCTTTTCCGGCGTCGCCTCGCAGTTCGCGGGCGTGCCGCTCGCCTTCGCCTTCCTGGCGACGCTCGGCCGCACCGGCCTCGTCACGGCGCTGCTGTTCAACGTCTTCGGCATCAACATCTACCGCTACGGCTTCAACCTGTTGAGCTTCACCGGGTTGACGGTCACCTATCTCTATTTCCAGATCCCGCTGATGGTGCTGATCCTGACCCCGGCGCTGGACGGGCTGAAGCGCGAATGGCGCGAGGCCTCGGCGATCCTCGGCGCAACGACCTTCCAGTACTGGCGCATGATCGCGCTGCCGGTGCTTTGGCCGAGCCTGCTCGGCGCCTTCATGCTGCTGTTCGCCAATTCCTTCGGCGCGATCGCCACCGCCTATGCGCTGACCGGCTCGTCGCTCAACATCATCACCATCCTGCTCTACGCGCAGATCCGCGGCGACGTGCTGCATGACCCCAATCTCGGCTATGCGCTTGCGCTGGGCATGATCCTGATCACCGGCATCTCCAACGGCGTCTATATCTGGCTGAGCTCGCGCACCGGGCGGTGGATCCGATGAAAGAATCCCGTTTCTTCCCCTGGCTCGGCGTCATCTTCGGCGCGGTCTATTTCCTCGTGCCGCTGATCGCGACGTTCGAGTTCTCGCTGCGCATGGAGCGCGGGCGCTATTCGTTCGAGGCCTATCGCATCGTCCTGGCGGATCCGTACTTCCAGCAGAGCTTCGGCTATTCGGCGGTAATCGCGGTCTGCACCATCCTGGTCGGCGTCGCGCTCTGCGTGCCGACGGCCTATGTCGTGCAGCTGAAGCTGCCGCGCATCCGCCCGCTGATCGAGTTCCTGACGCTGCTGCCGCTCGTCATCCCGGCGATCGTCATCGTGTTCGGCTATCTCAGGATGTACAATTCCTCGTCCTGGCTGCCCCTGACCTCGAGTGCGCGTGGAACCGATCTCCTGTTGACCTTCAGCTACGTCACGCTCGCCCTGCCCTACATGTATCGCTCGGTCGATACGGGACTCCGCGCGATCGACGTGCGCACGCTGACGGAGGCGGCCCAGAGCCTCGGCAGTTCATGGCCGCGCATCCTGCTGACGGTGATCCTGCCCAATGTGCGCGTCGCGGTGCTCTCGGGCGCGTTCCTGACCTTTGCCATCGTCATCGGCGAATTCACCATGGCGAGCCTGCTGAACCGCCCGGCCTTCGGTCCGTATCTGCAGCGGATCGGCGCCAACCGCGCCTACGAGCCGGCGGCGCTCGCCATCATCGCCTTCGCCATCACCTGGGCCTGCATGGGCCTGATCAATCTATTCGCGGCGATGGGTCGGCAGACGACCCGCCGTTGAACGAGTTTCCAAGGAAGCGACCATGGCATTCCTGACGATCGAGAAATTGGTCAAGACCTTCGGCACCCAGACCACGGTCAAGGGCGTCGACCTGGCCGTCGAGAGGGGCGAGTTCGTCACGCTGCTCGGCCCCAGCGGCTGCGGCAAAACGACGATCCTGCGCATGATCGCGGGCTTCGAGAGCGCCACCAGCGGCACGATCCGGATCGACGGCAAGGACATCACCGACCTGCGCCCCAACCAGCGGCATATCGGTATGGTGTTCCAGGCCTATGCCCTGTTCCCGAACATGAGCGTCGCCGACAACATCGCCTTCGGCCTCAAGGTCGCGAAGAAGTCCTCGGCCGAGATCGCCGCGCGGGTGAAGGAGATGCTGGAGCTGATCAAGCTGCCGCAGCTTGGCGACCGCTATCCTTACCAGCTTTCCGGCGGCCAGCAGCAGCGCGTGGCGCTGGCCCGCGCCCTCGCCGTCAAGCCGCAGATCCTGCTTTTGGACGAGCCGCTTTCCGCCCTCGACGCGAAGATCCGCATCTCGCTGCGCGAGGAAATCCGCGCCGTGCAGCGGGCGCTGGGGATCACGACGATCTTCGTGACGCATGACCAGGAAGAAGCGCTCTCCATGTCGGATCGCATCTGCGTCATGAACGACGGCAATATCGAGCAGCTCGGCACGCCCTTCGAGATCTACAACTATCCGAAGACGCGCTTCGTCGCCTCCTTCGTCGGCACGCTCAACCCGGCGACACGCTCGCCCTCGCCCTGCGGCCGGAGGCGCTGTCGATCGGCCACGCCAATGGCGGCAGCAACAATCTGACCGGCACGATCGACGAGGTGCATTTCCTCGGCTCGGTCGTGCGCATCCGCGTCCGCTTCAAGGACAATGTCGTCTCGCTCGACACCTTCAACCGCCCGCACGCCGCCCCGCCCGAGCGCGGCCAGCCGGTGACGGTCAATTTCACGCGGGAGGATATTCTCGTGCTGGACCGCCCGACGATCTAGGCGCCTCTCCGGCGGATCGCCGCCATCGCCGCGATGCGCCGGTGGCGGTGCTAACGGCCCGTTACCAGGCGGCTAACGCGTTAACCCCTCTAGGCAAACGAAAACGGGCGCCCGAAAGCGCCCGTTCCGAAGTCGTTGACTACAGCCGATTACGGCTGCGTGTAGGACGTCTTGACCGTGGTGAAGAACTCGGCCGCGTACTTGCCCTGCTCGCGCGGGCCGTAGCTCGAACCCTTCCGGCCGCCGAACGGCACATGGTAGTCGACGCCTGCCGTCGGCAGGTTGACCATCACCATGCCGGCCTCGGCATTGCGATTGAAGTGGGTGGCATGCTTCAGGCTGGTCGTGACGATGCCGGCGGCGAGGCCGAACGGCGTGTCGTTGGCGACGGCCAGCGCCTCTTCGTAGTCCTTGACCTTGATCACGCTGGCGACCGGGCCGAAGACTTCTTCCTTGTTGATGCGCATGTCCGGCGTGGTGCCGGTGAACAGCGCCGGCTGCAGGAAGAAGCCGGGGTTCTCGCGCTCGACGAGATGGCCGCCGGCGACCAGCGTGCCGCCCTCGTCCTTGGCGATCTGGATGTAGTTCTGGTCCTGATCGAGCTGGCTCTTGTCGACGACCGGGCCGATATGCGTGCCCTGCTTGATGGCGTCGTCGACGACGAGGTCCTTCATGCGGGCGGTCAGCGCCTCGACATACTGGTCGTGGATCTTCTCGGTGACGATCAGGCGCGACGAAGCGGTGCAGCGCTGGCCGGTCGAGAAGAACGCGCTGTTCGCCGTGGTCTCGACGGCAACCTTCAGGTCGGCGTCATCGAGCACGATGGTCGGGTTCTTGCCGCCCATCTCCAGCTGGAACTTGCGCATCACCGCGATCGAGGCCTCGGCGACCTTCTTGCCGGTGCCGACCGAGCCGGTGAACGACAGCGCGTTGACCTTCGGCGATTCGAGGATCGCCTGGCCGACGACCGAACCGCGGCCCATGACCAGGTTGACGACGCCCTTGGGCAGGCCGTTGCGGACCAGGATGTCGACGATCGTCCAGGCGCAGCCCGGAACCAGGTCGGCCGGCTTCAGCACGACGGTGTTGCCGTAGGCGATCGCCGGAGCGAGCTTCCAGGCCGGGATGGCGATCGGGAAGTTCCACGGCGTGATCAGGCCGACGACGCCGACCGGCTCGCGGGTGATGGTGACGTCGATGCCCGGACGCACGCTCGGCAGGATCTCGCCGGCCAGGCGCAGCGTCTCACCGGCGAAGAAATGGAAGATCTGCGCGGCGCGCATGGTCTCGCCGATGCCCTCGGGGAGCGTCTTGCCTTCTTCGCGCGACAGCAGGCGGCCGATTTCTTCCTTGCGGGCAAGGATTTCGTCGCCGGTCGCCTTCAGGATGTCATGGCGCTGCTGGATGCCCGACAGCGACCAGGTCTTGAAGGCGTCGGCAGCCGCGTCGATCGCGGCCTTGGCGTCGGCCGCCGTGCCCTGCGCGTATTCGCCGATCACTTCGTTCGTGTTGGACGGGTTGATGTTGGGGCGCGCATCGCCGCCAACCCACTCGCCACCGATGTAGTTCTTGTGAAGTTCGCTCATCAGATGATCCTTGAACGTCGTGAACGGGATCCGCCCGGACGAGCCGGGCGAAAGGGACTGTTAGGAGCAAGGCTCGGGTTGCCGTCCTTGTATCCCTCCAGCCCCCCTGGGCCAACCCTCAAAGCTGGGTGACCGACACCTTCTCTTCTTTGGCGAAGGCGAGCGGGTTCTTGAGCGCGAGGCCGAAGGCCTCGGATTCGATGTCGAACACGTCGCCGGGCTCCGTCTTGACGCCGAAAGCCACGCTCAGCGTCGCCGTGCCATAGGTGTGGACATGCACCTGGCCGGGACGACGGAAGAAGTCGTACTTGAAGTGATGGTACTCAAGGTTCGCCAGCGTGTGCGACATGTTCGCCTCGCCCGACAGGAAGGGCTCGTCGAAGATCACCTTGTCACCGCGATGGATGCGAGGTAGAGATAGTTCACCCGCTCCATGATGTGGTCCGAGAACTCGTTCGCGAGCGCGAAGCCGATGCGGTAGGGCTGGCCGTCGTCGCCGACGATGTAGATGCCGGCGACTTCCGGCTCCTCGCCGCCATCCTGCGCGAAGGACGGCGCGGTCAGCGGCTGGCCGGGGCCGACGAGCAGCGCGCCGTCGCCCTTGTAGAACCATTCCGGCTGGACGCCCTGCTGCCCGGCGGCCGGCTTGCCGTTCTCCAGGCCCATGCGGAACATCTTCATCGAATCGGTCAGCACTTCCGCCTCGTCCGGCGTCTTGTGCATGGCGTCGCGCGCCGAAGCCGAGCCCAGATGGGTCAGGCCCGTGCCGGTGATGAGCAGATGCGCGGGATCCTCGTGGTCGATCGGCGCCAGCACGCGGCCGGACGCCAGCAGCGCCGCGCGGTCGACTTCCTCGGTCGCGCCGACTGAGGCCTTCTCGACAATCGACTCGATGCCGGTCTTGGCCGCGATGGCGGCCTTGGCGAGCGCATAGACCGTCTTGTAGCCCGGAACGATGTAGGACCGCTCGCCGGCGCCGCTCGGCACGGTGGCGACGACGGCGCGCTCGCCGGCCTCGGTCTTGATCTGCATCAGTCTCATTCGTTTCTCTCCTGTTGTGCCAGGCGGCCGTCTTCGCCTACGCCCGCGGCCTGCCCTTGATGCGTTGGAATGTCTCTAGCCGGTGCTGATCTCGCCATCGGCGTCGGCACTGCGGCCGACCCAGATGGAATCGAACACATTGCCCTTCGCGTTGCGCAGAAGCCGGCGCATCGCGAGGAAAGCCTCGTCCTGGTTGCGATCGCGAATGGCCTCGAAGACGTCGCGATGCTGGACGACGGCATCGTCCCCCATGACGGTTCGCCAGCCGAGCGAAAAGCTGATCACCAGCCCCGACTCGATCAGGCCACCGACAGAACGCAGCATCGGATTGTGCGACGCCTCCAAGACGGTCATGTGAAAGGCGAGATCGGCGCGGATCTGCTCGACGCTGCCGCGATCCCGATTCCGGATGCCCTCGAGCGCCTTGCCGAGGCGTTCGATCTCCTCCGTCGTGGCGCGTTCGGCCGCCCGCGACGCTGCGGCCGGCTCGATGATCTCGCGCATCTCAAACAGCGAATGGATGAACTCGTCGCTCGGGCGCTGGTCGATCTGCCAGTGCAATACGTCGGCATCGAGCATGTTCCAGTCGACGCGTGGGCGCACCTTGGTGCCGATCTTGGGGCGGGAAACGGTGAGGCCCTTGGCCGAAAGCAGGCGGATCGCCTCGCGCACGGCAGTGCGCGACACACCGAATTCCTCCTGAACCTTCGGCTCCGTCGGCAGCGTGTCGCCGGGGTTATACAGGCCCGACACGATCCTGCGGCCGAGCTCGGCCGCCAGCTTGTCGGAAAGACTGCCGGAACGTTCCCTGCCCGTCGGGCGAAGCTGTCGCGTCTTGTCCTGGGCGCCTCGCATCGCCGGGGCCCCTCCTCGATCCCTGCCTTCAACCAAGACGCGGCATCCCTCGGGAAAGCCGGTCAAATCCCGTTTTCATAGTATGTTTGATCGGATCAACTTTCAACTTGAATGCGGGAAGCGTCTGTCGTGGCCGCGATTGTAGCCGCTTCGCGCCGCTTTCATCATATGCTTGAAAGCAAAGGTGCTTTTCCGGGCCTCCGCGCGCCCCGCCGCCGAAAAGCAAAGCGGGCCCGCCCGCCTCTGCCGAGGACGGACGAGCCCGCGATTCATCGCCGGGATCAGCGAGCGCGCTGGTTGAAGAGAACCTTCTGCGCTTCCTTGTCGTCGGCCAGGCTGACCGGCGCGACGGGCGCCTTGATCGCCATGCCGCGCGCGACACCCGGACGCGCATTCATACGGTCGATCCAGGCCTTCACATGCGGAAATTCCGACGTGTCGAAGCGCTGGCTCTCCCAGCCGGCCGCCCAGCCGAAGATCGCCATGTCGGCGATCGAATACTCGCCGGCGACATAGTCGCGCTCGGCCAGGCGCCTGTTCAGCACGCCATAAAGGCGATGCGTCTCGTCCTGATAGCGCTTGATGGCGTAGGGGATCTTCTCCGGCGCATATTCCGAGAAGTGGTTGCGCTGGCCGAGCATCGGGCCGAAACCGCCCATCTGCCACATCAGCCATTCCTCGACCTCGACCCGGGCGCGCTCGTCGGCCGCCGGGTAGAACTTGCCGAACTTGCGCGCCAGGTAGAGCAGGATGGCGCCGGATTCGAACACCGAGATCGGCTTGCCACCCGGTCCCTCGGGATCGAGGATCGCCGGCATCTTGTTGTTCGGCGAAATGGCCAGGAATTCCGGCTTGAACTGGTCGCCCTTGCCGATATTCACGTAGTGGAGGCTGTAGGGAACGCCAAGTTCCTCCAGCAGGATGGTGATCTTCTTGCCGTTCGGGGTCGGCCAGTAATGCAGCTCGATCGGCTGCGTCTGCGTCACGGTCATGGGAAACCTTTGGCTTTGGCTGGAGCTGGATCGATCACCAAGCGGCGAACGACAGGTCGCATCCCCTAATTTGGGTTTCCCGCGGCAGTAAGGCAAGGCTTACAAACCAAGGTTGGAAGCCGGCGCATGCCAGCGGCCCCGCCCTTCGCGGAATGCGGGCTCGCCGAAGCGTCAGCGCCCCGGGTCGCGGATGTCGAGATGCTCGACGGTGAGCCTGCCGACTGTCAGCCTGTCGATGCGGGCTTCCAGGATCCGCAAGCGACCGATCGCCATGGCGCCGAAGGCGATCGCGCCGATCGCCGCCGCGCCGATCGCAAGAGCCCCCAGCGCTGTTGCACCGGTGGCGCTCGCCTGTGTCTTCCGCACAATCCTCGTCATGGTCGCCCTCTCGACGGTTGCTGGAACGTCGAGGGCGACCATAGCGCGGATTTCGATGGATCCGAGACCCTGCCGCCCTATTCGATACCGAGCTTCTTCTTCAGGATGTCGTTGACGACCTGCGGGTTCGCCTTGCCGCCAGAGGCCTTCATGATCTGGCCGACGAACCATCCGGCGAGCGTCGGCTTGGCCTTGGCCTGCTCGACCTTCTCCGGGTTGGCGGCGATGATGTCATCGACGACCTTCTCGATCGCGCCGGTATCCGTCACCTGCTTCAGGCCACGCGCCTCGACGACGGTCTTCGGGTCGCCGCCCTCGTTCCAGACGATCTCGAACAGGTCCTTGGCGATCTTGCCGGAAATGGTGTTGTCGCCGATCAGGTCGATGATGGCGCCGAGCTGCTCGGCCGAGACCGGGCTCGACGCGATGTCCTTGCCGTCCTTGTTCAGCCGCGCCGCCAGTTCCTGGGTGACCCAGTTGGCAGCGGCCTTGGCGTCGCGCCCCTTGGCGACGGCCTCGAAATAGTCCGCCGTCTCGCGCTCGAGCACGAGCACGCCGGCGTCATAGGCCGAGAGGCCGAGTTCGTTGACAAAGCGCGCCTTCTTGACGTCGGGGAGCTCCGGCAGCGCCGCCTTCAGCCCGTCGATCCAGGCCGGCTCCAGTTCGAGCGGCAGCAGGTCGGGGTCCGGGAAATAGCGGTAGTCATGCGCCTCTTCCTTGGAGCGCATCGACCGGGTCTCGCCCTTGTTCGCGTCGAACAGGCGGGTTTCCTGGTTGATCGAACCGCCATCCTCGAGGATGCCGATCTGGCGGCGCGCCTCGTAATCGACGGCCTGGCCGACGAAACGGATCGAGTTGACGTTCTTGATCTCGCAGCGCGTGCCAAGCGGCTCGCCCGGGCGGCGAACCGAAACGTTGACGTCGGCGCGCATCGAACCTTCGTCCATGTTGCCGTCGCAGGTGCCGAGATAGCGCACGATGGTGCGAAGCTTGGTGAGGTACGCCTTGGCCTCGTCGGCCGAGCGCAGGTCCGGCTTCGAGACGATCTCCATGAGCGCGACGCCCGAGCGGTTCAGGTCGACGAAGCTCATGGTCGGGTGCTGGTCGTGCAGCGACTTGCCGGCGTCCTGCTCCAGGTGCAGGCGCTCGATACCGACCGTGACCGTCTCGCCGCCGTCGAGGTCGATGACGATCTCGCCCTCGCCGACGATCGGCTGCTTGAACTGCGAGATCTGGTAGCCCTGCGGCAGGTCCGGATAGAAATAGTTCTTCCGGTCGAAGACGCTGTAGGTGTTGATCTGCGCGTTGAGGCCGAGGCCGGTGCGCACCGCCTGCGCGACGCACTCCTCGTTGATCACGGGCAGCATGCCCGGCATCGCCGCGTCGACCAGGCTGACATGGGAGTTCGGCGCGCCGCCGAATTCGGTCGAAGCGCCGGAGAAGAGCTTCGAATTCGACAGGACCTGGGCATGGACTTCCATGCCGATCACGATTTCCCAGTCCCCGGTCGCGCCCTTGATCAGCTTCTTCGGATCGGGCTGGCGGACGATGGCGTTCATGCGAGATGCGCGCTACTTGACGAAATCGGCGCATCTCGGCGCCGGCTTGTCGCCCCAGGGCATGATCGGCACGCTGGAGATCGAGTTCTTCGGGCTGCCGTCGACCAGCTTGTCGGAATAGACGAGATAGACCAGCACGTTGCGCTTGGTGTCGCAGCCGCGCACGATCTGCATCTTCTTGAACCAGATCGAGCGCCGCTGGCGGAACATCTCGTCGCCCTGGTCGATCTTGTCCTTGAAGCTGATCGGACCGACCTGTCGGCAGGCGAGTGAGACGTCCGACGTCTCCTCAGCAAGGCCAAACATGCCCGACACGCCGCCGCGTTCCGGCGCGGCGAAATGGCAGGCGACGCCGTCAATGTCGGGGTCGTCGACGCCGTAGACCGCGATCTTGTCGTTCGGCGTGACCCATTTGAAGGTCGTCGATTCCTTGAAGATCAGGTCTGGACCATCGGCCAGCGCAGGCCCGGCGGAGGCCAGCATGGCAGCGGCGGTCAGGGCGACGGCGGTGAGGACGGATCCAAGGCGCATATTGCGCTCCGAGACAATACAGTTCGCCCAATATAGGTAGGCGTGCCGCCGCAACGAGC
>JAFKJZ010000504.1 GCA_017305815.1 Hyphomicrobiales bacterium | reverse complement strand
CCGATTGCGCCGTCGCCATGAAATGCGTTCCGCCCCACCCGCTCGAGAAACAACGGGACAAGCCATAACGCGACCCGAGGGCGCGCGTCCACCGGCAGAAGGACATCGCGCCGCCGTTCCAGCAGGAGGAACGGGCGGCGCGCGATCCCGCTTCAGTCGCGCATTTCGCGCAGCAGCGCGTCAATCCGGATGGTGGCGAAGGCGGAGAAGGTATCCGACACCGCATAGGGCAGGACCAGCACGTCGCCATGGCGCATGGCGCCGCAGGTATAGACGACGTTCGGCACATAGCCCTCGCGCTCGGACGGCTCCGGCCGGACCAACGGCTCGCTGGAGCGGGCGAGCACCTTGGAGGGATCGTCCTTGTCGAGGAGGACGGCGCCGATCGAATATTTGCGGACCGCGCCGACGCCGTGGGTCAGCAGCAGCCAACCCTCGTCGAGCTCGATCGGCGAGCCGCAATTGCCGATCTGCACGAATTCCCAGGGAAAGCGCGGCCGCAGGATGGCGACGCCGCCGTCCCAGGCGAACAGATCGTCCGAATAGATCAGGTAGAGGTTCTCATTGTCCTGCCGGCCGATCATGGCGTAGCGGCCGTTGATCTTGCGCGGGAACAGCGCCATGCCCTTGTTGCGGGCGGCGCTGCCGCGCATCGGCGCCATCCGGAAGGTCTGGAAATCGGTCGTCTCGATCAGCTCTGAACGGATCGCGCTGCCGCTATAGGCGGTGAACGTGGCGTAGTAGGTCCGGTGCGGGCCGTCGCGGAACTCGACGAAGCGCGCATCCTCGATGCCGTTCGACTGCGACGGCGTGACCGGGAAGATCAGCCGCTCGCTGATGTCCTCGTCCGGCGAGAACGTCAGCTCGACCGCCTCGCCATCAGGCAGCGGCTCGCGCGCCAGCACCTTCGGCACCGAGGCGAGCCGGACGGCCGGATCGACATGGATCGCGCCATTGGCTCTCACCGTGCCCGTGCGAAACGTCAGCGACGAGATGTGCCCCTCGCCCACCGCCCGCAGGCTGAGGATGAAGCGCTTCTCGTCCGGCGCAACGCCCAGCTGATCCGGATGCGGGACGATGCTGGGATTGAACAGAGCCGCCGCCTCGAACGAGTATTCATGCAGGAAATAGGCGCCGATCAGCTGGCGCTGGATCCGCGTGAAGACGGGGTGCGGATCGAACGCCTCCTCCATCTCGTCGCAGCGCAGCTCGAACGTCCGCAACAGGTTGCGATGACGGCCGTCGAAATTCTCCAGCACGTCGATCAGCTGGCTGGCGGCGGTTTCCGAATCGAGTCCGAGAACGCGATCGACGATGTGATTGGCCCGCGTCTTTTCCTTGGAGTTCAGATCGCGCGGCTCGGTCGCCGGCTTGAACCGCCGCACCACGACCCGGGTCGGATCGGGGCGGAGGAACAGCGCCTGGCGGCTCAGGGAACTAACGTGGGCCAATTCACCCTCGGCATGACTGGCGGAAAGGGAGTCGAGCTCAAGCACGCAGCGCTCGCAGCTCCGGTTTCGTCCGCTCGCCGCTCGCGCGGGCGAGCTGGCGCATCTCGGCCAGGCTCAGAAGATAGGACACGACGGATTCACCTCCGCGGTTTTCGTTGGCGCGATCGGGGTGCAGCCCGTCGCGACAGCTGCCGGTCTCGGGATCGACGAGCGGGACCGAAAGATCGTTCTCGCCCAGGAACCAGGCGAAGGCGCGCTGCGCCTCGAGGGTCCAGGCGCGGTCGCCCTCCGCCCGCCAGGCGGCAAGACAGGCCGAGATCGTCGCCGTCGCCTCCAGCGGCTGCTGGTCGAAGGCGAGCGGCGGACGCCGCTTCTCGCCGAAGGTGGCGCTGCCGACCGGGCGGAAGCGCCCCTGCGGCGAAGTCTGGATGCCGACCAGCCAGCGCAACGAGCGCAGGCCCGCCTGGAGCTGCGCCGCCGATCCCCTGGCGTCGCCCGTCGCGATCAGCGCCTGCGGCAGGCGCGCATTGTCATAGGCGAGGCCGTCCTCGAACCAGGCCCACTCGCCGGTCTCGGCCTCGGCGAGAAGCGCCATCAGCCGGTCGGCGAGCAGGGTGCGATGTCGTTCGGCGATCGGGTCGCCCGGATGGGCGGCGCAATAGGGATCGAGGCCGAGCAGCGTGAAGGCCCAGGCGCGCGGCGAGCCGAAACACTCGACGGTCGGCAGCGCGGCGATAAACAGCGACGCCGCCCAGCGCCGCCGTGACGGGCTCGGATCGCTGGCCGACGCCTCGCCCAGCGCCCAGAGCGTGCGGCCGTGGCTGTCCTCCGAGCCGCGATCCTCCAGCCAGCGCCGGTCATAGCTCATGAAGTTGCGGAAATGGCGCGTGTCCGGGTTCCAGGCGTGCTGGATGAAGGCGGCGAAGCGGGCGGTCATCGTTTCGGAAAGCCGCTCCTCGCCTCGGTTCAGCGCGCAGGCGACGAGCAGCGCGCGCGCATTGTCGTCGACGCAATAGCCGTGGTGCCGGTCCGGAACCGAATGGACCGCATGCTGGATCAGCCCGATGTCGTCGCACATGGTGTGGAGATGGCCGAGCCGGATCGGCGGCAGCGTCAGGTTCGCCGACGAGAGACCGGCCGCGTCGGTGAAGGAAGGCCGCTTCAGGCTGTTGCTGCGCCGCGCGGCGTTGAAGACGGTCAGGTAGCGCTTGGCGGTGTTGCCCCACATCATCGAGCGGCTGCTCGAATAGGCGCGCTTGCGCATCGCCTCGCGGCGCGGGTGGTCGGTCAGCAATTGCGCGATCGCATCGCCGGTGGCGCCGGCGTCGCCGAACGGCACAAGCATGCCGCGGCCATCAGCCAGAAGTTCGCTCGCATGCCAATAGGGTGTCGACACGACTGCCTTTCCGAGCCCGAAACTGTAGGCCAGCGTCCCGGAGGTCATCTGCGCCTCATTCAGATAGGGCGTGACGTAGACGTCGCACATGGCAATGAAGTCGAGCAGCGTGTCGCGATCGACGAACTGGTCGCGGAAGACGACATGATCCTCGACGCCGAGCTCTCGCGCCCTCTGCATCAGGCTCTCGCGATAGCGCTCGCCCTGTTCGCGCACGAGATTGGGATGGGTTGCGCCGAGCACGACATAGACGGCGTCGGGACGGCTCTCGAGGATCGCCGGCATCGCGTCGATCATCACCTCGATGCCCTTGTTCGGCGACAGCAGCCCGAAGGTCAGGATCACGGTTCGGTCGCTGAAGCCGAGCTTCGCCTTGGCGGGCGCGGGATCGACGAAATCGAAGTCGGGAATGCCGTGCGGGATTACGTCGATCTTGTCGGCCGGCACCCGGTAGACGGTGCGCAGAAGCTCCCTGCCCTTCTCCGCCATCACGACGAGTCGGGCCGACAGGTCGATGATGCGATCGAGGACGCGACGCTGCGCGCCGGTGGGCTCGGCGAGCACGGTATGCAGCGTGGTGACGACCGGCATCTCCAGCCGCGCCAGCAGCGCGGTGATGTCGCCGCCCGCCTCGCCGCCGAAAATGCCGAATTCATGCTGCAGCGAGACGACGTCGAAGCCGCCGCGATTGAGATAATCCGCCGCGGCGACATAGTCCTCGAGGCTGTTCTCGTGGATCTCGAGCGCGACAGCAGGCGGATAGTCGTAGGTCCGGCCGCAATCGGTCATGGCGAGGATGACGGCGTCAGCCGCGCCGGACGAGGCGAGCGCCTGGTGGAGGTCCGTCGTGAAGGTGGCGATCCCGCAGCGCCGTGGGAGCGAGTTGCCGATCAAGGCCACCCGCGTGGCCGCATTCCGGTCTGCCATCGTCATGAACGAACCTCCGTGAAGCGGGGCGAGGCGCCAGCCTGCCCGTTGGGGTGGGGGCCGGGCGCGCCGAAGCGGAGCGTCGCCAGGTCGAGCACGGTCTTGTCCGGCGTCTCCAGCAGGTCGCGATGGAGGTCGGGGCCGAGATAGGCGCAGAGAGCGGTCATGCCGGCATCGCCGGAACTGATCGTGCAGCGCGCATGGTCGAGATAGACCGCCTCGCCGATCGACACGCTGGTCGGGCCGACGGTCGCGTCGCCGTCGAGGCCGAGAATCCAGGTCTCGCCGGCGGCGTTCAGCACCCGCGTCGTGTCGGGCGGCAGGGTCACGCGCTCCAGCACGAAATAGGGGTTGGCGACCAGAACGGTCCGCTGCGGGCCGATCCGGTGCGGTTTCGGCTGCGGCTTCGACGGCCCGGCATGGGCGACGGCGACACCGGCGTCGACATGCAGCTCGCGCTTGCGGCCATAGTCGAACAGCCGGAAGGTGGTGTCGCTGCGCTGCTGGATCTCGGCCAGCACCAGGCCGGGTCCGATGGCGTGGATGGTGCCAGCGGGGATGAAGACAACCTCGCCGACGCGCACCGGATGCCATTGAACCAGGTCGGCGATCGAGCCGTTCTCGATCGCGGCGCGGAGTTCCTCCGGCCCCATCTCGCGCTTCAGCCCGACCGCGACGGCCGCGCCGGGATCGGCCGAGAGAATGTACCAGGCCTCGGTCTTGCCGTGCGGCTGGCCCATCTGGTGCGCATAGGCATCGTCGGGATGCACCTGGATGGAAAGCGGCTGGCTGGTGAAGAGAAGCTTCAGCAGAAGCTCGGGCACGACGGCCTTTTGATCCCTGCGCTGGAACCAGATCTCGCCGACGGCGTCCGGGTCGTCGTGGAGGTCGTTCCAGGGTCGGAGGTCGTTCCGGCCCCAGGGTTTGCGGACGGTTCGCATGGATGCGTGTTCGATTGTCATGAATCGCTCCTTGATCGTGCTTTTCAGACATTCGACGGGAAGAAGGATGCGGGCTCGGCCAAGCATCGCCATCACCGAAGACAGGGACCCAACGCGACCGGCGCGGCTCCGTTCCCGGAAAAATCTCGCGGAAATCTTCGCTTCCGCTTTGGCGGGCGCCCCAAAAATCCACCCCGGCGGCCCGTCACCGAAGCGTCGCCAAGGGTTTTCGCCGGTCGTCGCACGCGTCGCAGACGGCCGTTGGCACGCCCGCTTTGCGGGTCCGGCCGTCACCCGCTCCGGCCGAGCGGCCGCGGCCATCGCTCGGAAAGGTGGAGGAAATGACAGCGCCATCATCGGCGCTTGACTCGGGTGCCGCCACGCGATTAATGCAAACTGGTCTGCTGGTCCGATCAGTCCATTAGTAGGTGCCATGTCGGTTTCGACGAAAGTCAGTGATCCAGGGCTCATCGCCGAGCTCCCGAGCTTTCGGGAGGCGATCGTCAAGCGCCCGATCACGACCGTCATCAGCGACAAGATTGCGACCCTGATCGCCTCCGGCATCCTGCAGGTAGGCGATGCGCTGCCGAGCGAGCGGCAGCTGGCAGCGGCCCTGAACGTCAGCCGCGACGCCGTGCGCGGCGGCATCCAGATGCTGGCGGCGCGCGGCATTCTCGAGATTTCGCACGGCGCTCGCACACGGGTGCGCAGCAACGAGGTCGGGCCGGTCGCGGTCGGCTTCGCCATGGCCCGCGCCGTCAATTCCTACGACATCGAATCCGTGCATGCGGCGCGGCTGCTGGTCGACCGCCAGGTGGTGGCCGACGCGGCGCGAAACATCGACGATGCCGGCGTCGCCGTGCTGGAGGCGCTGCTGGAGGCACAGACCGAGGCGCTCGACGATCCCGTCCGCTTCCTGATCTCCGACCGCGAGTTCCACGTCGCGCTCTATCAGGCGTCCGGCAACCCGCTGCTCGCCGACATCAGCACCGATCTCTACGCCTACATGATGCAGCACCGGCGCGAGGCGATGGCCTCCCCCGGCGCCATCGCCACCAGCTATGCCGACCACGTCGCCATCGTCGCCGCCGTCCGAGCGCGCGATCCCGACGCCGCGGCCGAGGCGTTCGCCGCCCATACCGGCCGCATCTACGCGACGACGCAGCCCTACCTCAAAGGGGGCGACTAGAGACAATCCGGGTGGCGCGACCGAGGAAACGCGACGCCCGCAGACGGATTTTTCGACGCAGCCGATCGTGGCTGACCATTGGGAGGACTACTATGGAACGCAGGACTTTTCTGAAGCTCGCGGCCGGCACGACGCTGCTCGCAGGCACCGGCATGGCCGGCATCAACGCGGCCTCCGCCGCGAGCAAGGAAATCGTCTACCTGACGCCGGGCCTCGACCTGCCCTTCTGGCGCTACCTGTCGAAGGGCATCGAGGAGACGGTGAAGGCCAAGGGCTACAATTTCCAGGCCCTCGACAGCCACAACAGCGCCGAGACCCAGCTCCGCAACGCGCAGGACTCGATCGCCCGCGGCGTCGCCGGCATCGTCATCTCGCCGACCGATTCCTCGACCGCGCCGAGCGTGCTGGCGCTGGCCCAGAAGGCCAATATCCCGGTCGTCATCGGCGACATCGGCACCAATAGCGGCGACTACGCCTCCTTCATCATTTCCGACAACTACAAGGGCGCCCACGACGTCGGCGTCGCGCTCGCCACCGCCCTGAAGGCGAAGGGCTGGGAAGGCGGCTCGGTCGGCATCGTCGCCATCTCGCAGGCCCGCAAGAACGGCCAGGCCCGCACCAAGGGCTTCCTCGACGGCCTGAAGGAAGGCGGCTTCACCGGCAAGGAAGCCGGCATGCAGCAGATGCAGAGCTACACCGCCGACGAGACCTTCAAGTTCACCCAGGACCTGCTGACTGCCAACCCGGACATGCGCGGCCTGTTCATCCAGACCGACCAGCCGGCGATCGGCGCGCTGCGCGCCATCAAGGCCGCCCGCCGCAACGGCGAAGTGCTCGTCGCGGCCTTCGACGGCATTCCGGAATTCGTCGACCTGCTGAAGTCGGGCGACCTCGTCGTCTCCGGCATGCAGCAGCCCTTCCTGATGGGCGCCACCTCGGGCGAGGCGCTGCTGAAGGTGCTCGACGGCGGCACGCCGGAGAAGGAAATCACGGTTCCGATCGTC
>JAFKJZ010000716.1 GCA_017305815.1 Hyphomicrobiales bacterium | reverse complement strand
CGCGGGGGAGGGTTGGGGTGAGGGCCCTTCGTGAGGCAGCGCGCCCCTGCCGTGCGCGCAAAATTCCCAAACCGTGGAGACCATCATGAGCGATCCCTTTGCCGGGGCGGCGTCGGGCCTTTCGGGGCCTGCGACGCGTCATTTCGCCATCTCGCCTTCCGACAGCGTCGATCTCCCGATCCGGCCGCGCGCGCTCGTCTTCCAGACCGATGGCGACGCCGTGCTGCGCGACGAGGCCGGCACCGACGTTACCTATGGCCGCTATGCCGGCGACGTGTTGCCGATCCGCGCCGTGCGGGTGCTGGCGACCGGCACGACCGCGACCTTGGTCGGGTGGATCTGATGCGGATGCCCGGTCTCGGTCTGGCTACGGGGGCGAACGCCGGGCGGCGGGTGGCGCCGCCCTCCGGCCTCGGCTTTCCCTTCGACGAACATCCGCTTCGCCTCCGCCGGCGCGGCGGCCGTTTTCTCACCGATATCCAGCCGGAGGCCCATGCGGCGGCGGCGTTCGCCGGCCCGAGCTATTTCGTCGACATCGCCACCGGCAATGACAGCAGTCCCGGCACCAGCTGGGGCGCGGCGCTGAAGTCGATCTTTGTCGCCACCCAGCTCGGCAATGCCGGCGGCGTGCCGTTCAACGTGGCGGTGAAGGCGGGCGTCTATCCGCGCGCCAACAGCTTCACCAATGCTGGCCCGATGGTGATCCCGACCCAGCCGGCGGCCTATCGCTCCGTCGGCGGCCGCGTGACCTGCTGGGCCGGCGGTGATCTCGGCTGGTCCGGCGCGCCGGACGGCACCTATGGCAATTGCTACGCGATCGCGCGCTCCAACGTCACCGTCGTGCTGGATCTTGCCGATGCCAATTCGTTCGGCGATCCGGCGGTCGCCGATGCCGCGGCCTGCAATGCGACGGCAGGATCCTGGGCGCAGGCCGGCGGCACGCTCTATGTCCACCGTGCCGATGGCGCCGCGCCGACCAACGCCAATACCCGCGTGCTGCTCGTCGTCGACGCCTTCGTGCTCGATGGCACGGCCAAGTCCATCTATTTCGAAGGCTTCGATTTCCAGGGCGGCGCCAATGGCGGCGTCTTCATCTACGGAGCGGCCGAGCGGGCGCTTGTCTTCGTCGAATGCTCGGCCCGCTATGCCGGCGGCCCCAGCCATCTCTATGACGGCTTCCGCATCCTCGACACCAGCGGGCTGGCGCTTCTCGTCCGCTGCGTGGCGGCGTCGAACGCCAAGGACGGCTTCAACTTCCACTGGAGCTTCGGCGGTACGCCGGCGCTGCATCATGTGACGATCGATTGCCGCGCCCATGGCAATGGCCGCTACGACAGCCAGTCCAACAATGGCCTGACCAGCCATGACGGTCTGGTCGGCATCGATGTCGGCGGGCTCTACCACGACAATTTCGGCGCCAATGTCGTTTCCAACGCCGCGTCCCGGCTCTGGTGCCTCGGCACCGAGGCGCGCGACAGCCTCGGCGACGGCCCGCGCGGCGGCACGGTCGAGGCCGTCGATTTCAACACGCAGGAGACGACGACTTTCTGGCTGGAGCGGACACGATCCTCCGGCTCGTCGCGGTCGCTGGTCGCCGGCGACAGCTCCACCATTCGCCTGCGGCGGCATCGCGCCGGGGCGGGGCAGGCGCAGGTCACCGCGCCCGGAGCGACGATCTCGACTTTTTGAATGAAGCAGTCGCGGGGAAAATAGAGAGCCCGCCGCTTGGGGGGGCGAAGCGGCGGGCTCTTTCCGGCTTTTGGCCGGCACTGAGGTGCCTTGGCATCTCGACTCGTCAACGTCGCCGAGTAGCGCCGGTTCCCCGCAATTCCACCTTTCCGCGAAGATTTTTTCATCGACCTGGAGCGGGGATCCGGCATGGCCGAAATCAGTCCGGCGGGGCTCGAACAGCTCGTTGCCGAAGAGGGCGAGGTGCTGCGCGCCTATCGAGACGTGGCGGGCGTCTGGACCATCGGTGTCGGCCTGACGGCGGCATCCGGCGTGGTGACGC
>JAFKJZ010000503.1 GCA_017305815.1 Hyphomicrobiales bacterium | reverse complement strand
GGCGACGCCGGACGGCCTTGCACGGCAGTTCCCGTCAGTACGAAGCCATGTTCGTCGCGATCGACGCAGCCTTCGAGCCAGCCGGCATTCGGGTCGGCGCCGATGAAGAGGAACAGATGGCGGAGCGGGTGGCGGATATCTTTTCCGGTGAGGCGATTGCGGATGACCGCAGCGGTGAGCCCGGAGGCGTGGTCGCCATCCAGTTCGACGATCTCGCAATTCGCATGCAACTCGACATTCGGCAAGGCGGCGATGCGATCGATCAGGTAGCGCGACATCGTCGCCTCGAGGCCGTCGCGGCGAATGACGAGATGCAGCCGCCTGACGCGCGGCGCCAGGAAGGCGACGGCCTGACCGGCCGAATTGCCGCCGCCGACCAGGGCGATCTCCTCGCCCTCGCATAGTTTCGCTTCGATCGGCGAGGCCCAGTAGGAAACGCCCGCGCCGTCGAAATCGGCAAGGTTGGCGATATCGGGCCGGCGATAGCGCGCGCCCGAGGCGATCACGACGGTGCGCGCCAGGATCTCGCCGCCATCGGCGAGGCCGAGCTTCAGAGGGGCGAGGGTTCCGCCGGTAGCTGGCGGGCAGGCGAGTCGGGTGATGGCGAACGGAATGGCGATCTCGACGCCGAATTTCAGCGCCTGGTCGAAGGCGCGGCCTGCAAGCGCCTGGCCCGATATGCCGGCGGGAAAGCCGAGATAATTCTCGATCCGCGCCGAGGCCCCGGCCTGTCCTCCGACGGCCCGTTCGTCGAGCACGAGCACGCTAAGCCCTTCCGAGGCGGCGTAGACGGCGGCGGCGAGGCCGGAAGGCCCGGCACCGACGATCGCGACGTCATAGAGCCTGTCGGGCGCGAGGGCGGGCGCGATGCCGAGGCAGAGGCCGACTTCTGCCTCGCTCGGATGGCGTAGCACCGTGCCGGCCGGGCAGACCATCAGCGGCAGCTCGGAAGGCTGGACGCCGAGATGCTCGACCAGTGCGTGGCCCTCGGTGTCGAGCGACGCGTCGAGGACGACATGCGGGTAGCCGTTCCGGGTGAGAAAGCCGCGCAGTCGCACCATCTCGGCGCCGTCCGGCGCGCCGATCAGCACGGGGCCGCCGGAACCTTCATCGATCAGGGCGACCCGGCGCAGGATGAAGGCGCGCATGACGATCTCGCCGATCTCGGCCGAGCCGATCACCAGCGCGCGCAGTTCGGTGGCGTCGAAGGGAATGGCGAGGCAGCCATCGGGGCCGGCGCGACCGCCCGCCAGCGCCGGTCGGCCGGCAAGTTGGCTGATCTCGCCGGAGAACTGGCCGGGCCCATGCGTGGTGATGGCGGCGCTGCCGGCAAGGCCGGCGCGGCTGAAGACCGTGAGCGAGCCCTCGACGACGAGCCAGGCCGGGGCATTTCGCGCGCCAAGGCTGAAGATGGACTGGCCGGCGCCGAAGCGCTGGGCCGGCGTGCCGGAAAAGCGCGCGGCAATTTTGACCTGCGCCGGCGAGAGCGCGGGAAACATCTGGAGATCGCGCGGCTCCGCCATCGCATCCTCATGGGGTGAGGGCGCCGGTCAAGCGCACCGTCTGCTGGGGGGAAAAGGGCCGACAGGAGGGCGTCAGTAGTAGCGCGGGATGGGTCCGAGCTGCGGCGTCTGGTCCGGCAGCGTCACCATGATCTCGTCGACATAGCACCAGCCCCAGCCTTCCGGCGGATCGTAGCCCTCTATGATCGGGTGGCGTGTTGCGTGGAAATGCGCCGTCGCATGCCGGCCCGGAGAATCGTCGCAGCAGCCGACATGGCCGCATTGGCGACAGAGCCGCAGATGCACCCAGGCCTGGCCAATCTTCAGGCATTCCTCGCAGCCCCGGCTGCCGGGGGTGACGTCCCGGATGGTGTCTACGTGATGGCACTGCATCGACATGGCTCGTCTCCTGGCGGGGCTGGAATGGACGAAAGGCGTGCGAGGGCACCGCGCGGGGGGCCGCGATACCCTCGCACTCCGCGCCTAGGCGCGGATGAACGCCAGCACGTCGGCGTTGAACTTGTCCGTCTCGGTTTCGGCGAGGCCATGCGGCGCGCCCGGATAGACCTTCAGCTCGGCGCCCTTGACGATCTTCGCGGTCTTCAGGCCTGCGGCGGCGATCGGCACGATCTGGTCGGCGTCGCCGTGGATGACCAGCGTCGGCTTGTCGATCTTCTTCAGGTCGTCGGTATAGTCGACCTCGGAGAATTCGTGGACGCAGTCATATTCGCCCTTGATGCTGCCCATCATGCCGAGCCGCCAGAAGTTCTCGCGCAGGCCTTCATTGACCTTGGCGCCTTCCTTGTTGAAGCCGTAGAACGGCAGCGACAGGTCCTTGAAGAACTGCGAGCGGTCGCCGGCCGTACCTTTTCGGATGCCGTCGAACACTTCCAGCGGCGTGCCTTCTGGATTGGCCTCGGTCTTCAGCATCAGCGGCGGAACGGCGCCGACCAGCACCATCTTGGCGACGCGGCTGGTGCCGTGGCGGCCGACATAATGGGCGATCTCGCCGCCGCCGGTCGAATGGCCGATCAGCACGACGTCGCGCAGGTCGAGCGCCTCGATCAACTCGGCCAGGTCGTCGGCGTAGCGGTCCATGTTGTTGCCATCCCAGGTCTGGTCGGAGAGGCCGTGGCCGCGCCGGTCATGGGCGATGACGCGATAGCCCTGCGAGCCGAAGAACAGCATCTGCGGCGCCCAGGCGTCGCCCGCCAGCGGCCAGCCATGCGAGAAAAGGATCGGCTGACCCTTGCCCCAGTCCTTGTAAGCGATCGTGGTGCCGTCTTTGACCTGGAACGTGCTCATCGTCTCTCTCCATCGTGATCTCGGGGAACCCCGCCGCCTGCCGGCTGGTTGACGGTCACAACATCGGACAGGCCACGCCTTCGAGCCATTCTACGTGGGGTTGTCCGGGTCATACTTGGGTATGGGCATCTGATGCCGGGCCGTCCGCGAAGGGCGGGACGGCTGTTCAATGCCGCAGCCACGGCCCCGATCCGTCACGGCTTCGTGGCCTCCGCGATGCGCAGATCCTGGCGTCCGCCGGGCACGTGCCGAAAGACGGCGCCCGGATCATCCATGCGACTCGACATTCCGTGCAAACTTCGGCATGAATCGTACATAATCTGCGAAAGATTGCGTGCGCTGGCCGCCGGTGGGCGGAAAGTGCAAGCGAAAACGGGGGGATGCGCGGTCTATGAGCTTCGTTCCGAGCCTCGACTTGACGGGTCTGCAGACGTTGGACCGCGAGGCATCGGTGTATGAGGCGATCCGCGAGGACATCATCTCCGGCCGGCTGCCCGCGAATGCCCGCCTGATCGTCGCCGATCTCGCCGAGCGGCATGGCACCTCGACCAATCCGATCCGCGAGGCGCTGCATCAGCTGCGCGGCGAGGGCTTCGTCATCATGGCGCCCAATCGCGGCGCCCGCGTCCGGCCGATCGACGAGGACTTCATCCGCGACATCTACGAGATCGAGGTGCTGATCGAACCGGCGCTTACGAAATGGTTCGTCGGCATCGCCACCGACGAGAACATCGCGACGCTCGAGGCGCTGCATGCCGAGATGATCGAGCTCAACTATGCCGACCCGGTCCGGCACGGCCTGCTCGACACGCAGTTCCACCACACCATGTACCAGCGCCACTACAACCGCCACGCCGTCGATCTCTGGTGGAAGCACCGCGAGATCCTGCGGGCGATCAGCCGCCGGCACCGCATCTCGCTGGGACGGCAGGCCGCCGTGATGCGCGAGCATGCCGAGGTTCTGGAAGCGATCAAGGCTCAGGACGAGAACGCCGCCGCCGCGATCATCGCGCGGCATGTCGAAGGTTCCGGCCGTCACATCATCGAGCAGATGCGCGCCGCGCGCCGCGATATCCAGAACAGCAAGGCGGAATTGCCACCCTACACCTAGGCCCGTCGAGGAACGCCATGACGAATGCGGCCCTGCCGCTGGAATTGACCAGACGCGTCAATGCTGTCGTCACTGTTGCGCCCCAGCCGTCCAGCGGCTTGCGCGGGGACATGGTTCGCGTCCCCGCGCCGCCGGGATCAGGCGAGTTCCGCCATCCGCAGGAGGCCCTGCATGTAGCCGATCGCGTGCGCCCGGCCGCGATGGTTCCAGTCGGTGTCGTCATCCATGTGCGGGACATGGTCGTCGAGCAGGAAGCCGGTAAAGCCGTTCTTCCAAAGCAGCGTCATCACCTCGGCAGGATTGAAATTGCCTTCGCCGATGAAACACTCGATGAAGTCTGGCACCGTCCCTTGCACGTCGCGGAAGTGGATGTAGAAGATCCGCCCCTTCGGCGCGAAGAAGGTGATCAAGTCCTTCACGTTGTCTGCGCCGCCCGGCATCTCCGAACAGCAGCCGAGGCAAAGGTCCAGACCCCAGGACGGGCTGTCGGCATAGCGGGCATAGGCGCGCTTGAAGTCGGTCGGCTCCTTGAAGATGCGGGCGACGCCGCCCAGCATCGGCACCGGCGGATCGTCGGGATGCAGCGCAATCTTGACGCCCGCTTCCTCGGCGACCGGCAGCACGGCGTCCATGAAGTAGGTGTAGTTGTCCCACATCATGTCGGCGGTGATGATGCCGTCGTCGGCGTCGAACACCGGCATGGAATCGGCGCGGCCCAGCGTCGTCGGCATGAAGCCGCGCCATTCCGTCTTCGTCGCCGCCTCAACCTTCGCCATCTCGAAGCGCGTGTTGCCGGCGCCGCCGCGACCGGGCGCCCGGCGCTCGGTGCGCCAGACCGAGTTCGGCATGAAATGCAGGCCGAGGATCGGCACGCCGGCGCGGCCGACATTGCGCACCGTGCGGCAGTAGTTCTCGATCTGCTCGTCGCGACCCGGCAGCCCCAGCATCGCCTTGTTGTAGAAATGGGTCGGCACGTTCTCGATCGCCTCGAAGGTGAGACCGGCGGCCTCCACCCGCTCGACCAGCCTGCGGATGTCCGCTTCTTCCCAATGGGTGTCGCCGGGAAGTGTCGGATTGTTCATCTGGATGCCGGTGACGCCGATCTGGGCGGCGAAGCGAAGTTTTTCGTCCGAGAGTTCGTGAAACTGGCCTACGGCAACGCGCATGGCGGGTTCCGACATGGCTCTTTCCTCCTCTTGTTGTCGTGGATCGGAACGGTCGGCGCCGTTCGTCGGGGCGTCGGCCGGAGATGGATGGGCAGGGTCGGCAAGGGGCGTCGAACGGTCTCCAGGAACCGGTCCGCAGCAATCTGGAATCGTTCGGAAGTTTTAGGCGGCAAAGACCTGTTCGCGGTTGACCGGGTGGAGAATCTGCAATAACGCTAAGGTAATAAATATATAAATAGCGGATCTAGATAAAAAAATAAAAGCCCGCATCGGGAGGTAATATATAAATTTCACAATTGGATAAATTTATAAAGATTTCTCTTTGAGGTCAGCATTCTATCGCTGATTTCATGGATTGGCGTCTTGTGACTTATTCGGTCCGGTCGATCTGGATCGAGAATTGTCATGCGCCGTTGCTGGTCGTCGGTTGCGGTAGATTGCCGTATCGAATGCGGATGCCGGTTCCGGAGTGCGCCAAGGTCTCCGAAGCGGAAAATCAGGAAAGGAACTGTGTCCGTACAGAATAAGCCGCTCGCAAGGCAAAAAAAGAAACGCCCGGGCGGGACTGCATAGGAAGTCGAATACTGAAAGTGTTCCATTCGGCAGTAGGGAGGAATTCTGTCATATGGTAAATCTTAAAAGTATTGCGGGCGCGCTTTTGATCGCCACGGCGATTCTGGCGCCCTCTGCGTCGTTCGCGCAGAATGCGGGATTGCCCGCAGCCCAGGAGATCAAGCCCAAGGGCCCGCTGCCCGAAGTTCCGCGCAACCAATCGCTGGTTCTCGGCTGGGGCGTCTCCGGTGGCACGTCGATCGGCACCACCAATCCGTGGGTGCTGCCCGGCTACACGCACCAGGAGGGCAACAATCTCCTGTTCGAGCCGCTGATGTACTACGGCATCTTCAAGAGCGAGTTCATTCCGTGGCTGGCCGACAGCATGGAATACACCAGCCCGGACTTCACCTCGCTGGAGATCAAGCTCAACAAGGATGCGAAGTGGAGCGACGGCAAGCCGGTTACCGCCAAGGACGTGATCTATACGTTCGAAGGCCAGATGAATCGGGAGTCTCTGCCGTATCACGCGCATTTCCAGCAGTTCGTCGAGAGCGTGACGGCGAAGGACGACCTGACCGTCGAAATGAAGTTCAAGCAGCCGGCACCGCGCTTCAAGTTCGAGGTGCTGACGGAGAAGTTTGACACCGGCCTGCCGATCGTTCCGGCGGAGTGGATGTCGGCCCAGCCTGATCCGGTCGCCGCCGTCGGCCTCGACGAGATGCCGAGCTCCGGCCCGTACCGGATCGTCGCCTGGAACGCCACCCAGAAGATCCTCGACCTGCGTCCGGACTGGTGGGCCGTCAAGGCCGGCCGCGTCAAGGCTGAGCCGGCGGTGAAGCGTGTCATCGTCGCCAACATCCTGAACCAGCCGATGGACACCGTCGCCCAGCGCCTGGTGAACAACGAGTTCGATTCCTCGGTCGACATGCGCGCCCAGGTGATCGGCAACATCCTGGAGCAGAACAAGGACATCCAGTCCTGGACCGGCAACGAGTCGCCCTTTGGCTATCTCGACTGGTGGCCCAACTCGCTCTGGATGAACACGCAGCTGCCCGGATATGACGACCCGCGCGTCCGCAAGGCCGTCAGCCTCGCCATCAACCGCGACCTCATCAACGAGGTGCTCTACGACGGCGCCAAGATCGCCACCATCTATCCGTTCCCGCTCTATCCGAATCTGCAGAAATTCGCGGATTCGGAAGCCGTGAAGGCGGAAGAGGCGAAGTACGAGCCGGGCAAGTTCGATCCCGAGGCGAGCGCCAAGCTCATGGAGGA
>JAFKJZ010000502.1 GCA_017305815.1 Hyphomicrobiales bacterium | reverse complement strand
CCCGCGCGCGAAGTCCTGGTATCAGGGCAACAACATCCCGGGCAAGAAGGTCGAGAGCCTTGTGATAGGGCGCAGTCGACATCGGGCAGGGTCCTCCGGTTATGTCGCGGTGTCCAAGCCGGCGCGGAAGTGCCGGGCTTGCCTCCTCAGGGCCGCTTTGTCATCCTGTATCAGAAAACGTTTTCAGAATTGAAGCGCGTTTTTTCATCTTGCTCGATTTGGAGTTCTCATCTTGCAGATACCGGCCCCCCTGATCGCAATCGCGCGCCCGTCCGAGCATGTGCTGCAGGTCAGCCTGAACCGGCCGGCCCAGCGCAACGCGCTGAGCAACGCCCTGTTGCAGGAACTCGCCGACGCGCTGACGGCGGCGTCGCTCGACGACACGGTGCGCTGCGTCGTGCTGGCCGGCGGTCCCTCCCTGTTTTCGGCCGGCGCCGACATCAAGGAAATGCAGCGCGACGGCTTCGCGGCGATCGACAATCCGGCCCGCATCGCCGCCTGGCGGGTGGTCGAAGGGTTCCGCAAGCCGATCGTCGTGGCGATCGAGGGGATCGCCTATGGCGGCGGGCATGAACTGGCGATGCTGGGCGATATCGCCATCGCCGGCGCCAGCGCCCGCTTTGCCCAGCCGGAGATCAATATCGGCATCCTGCCCGGCGACGGCGCGACGCAGAGGTTGGCGAGAACGGTCGGCAAGTCCTTGACGATGCGGATGGTTCTGACCGGCGAACCGATCTCGGCCGAGGCGGCGCTGCAGGCGGGGCTGATTGCCGAGATCTGCCCGGACGGCGAGGCGGTGGCGCGCGCGCTCGCCGTGGCCGAAACGATCGCGGCCAAGGCGCCGATGGCGGCGCGCCTCGCCAAGGAGGCGGTGCTGGCCGCCTATGAGACGCCGCTTGCCATGGGCCTCGCGGTCGAGCGCGGCGCCATCCGGCATGCCTTCACCACCGAGGACCAGCGCGAGGGCATGCGGGCCTTCGTCGAGAAGCGCCCCGCGCGGTTCACGGGGCGCTAGCGGCCGCTATTCCGCGGTTTTGCCGAGTTTCGGGCGGCGGATCGCGCCAGGCAGCGGTCCGGCGGAACCGCGGATGATGAGCCGGTGCGGCAGGGTGGTGATCACGGGAATGCGCACGCCGGCCGCCGCATTGACGAGGTGATCGGCGGCGGCGCGGCCGATCTCGCTGGCCGGGACGCTGATCGTCGTCAGCGGCGGGTCGAACTGGCTCGCCAGCTCGATGTCGTCAAAGCCGGTGATCGAGATGTGCTGCGGCACCTTGAGGCCGAGCGATCGCGCCTCGGCCAGCGCGCCGATCGCCAGCGTATCGGTCGTGCACATCACCGCCGTGATCTCGGGATTCGCCTGGATCAGCTGCCGGAGGCCCTGGCGGCCGTGCTGCAGGGTCTGGCTGATGCTGATCACATGCGAATGGGGCAGGGGCACGTCGGCCTCGGCCAGCGCCGCGCGAATGCCGAGATAGCGCGACATCGAGCGGTCATTCGATTCCGGCAGGTTGGCGATGATGCCGAAATGTCGGTGACCGAACTCCAGCAGATAGCGCGCCATCGAGGCGGCCGCCCCTTCATTGTCGATGCCGATCGCCTGCACCGCATCGCGCGCCGTGGCCACGTAGGTGGTGAGGTAGGGGACGCCGTGCTGGCGAATTAGCTGATGGGTTTCAGGGAGTTGCGCGTCGCCGACCAGAGCGAGCCCGTCGACGCCATGCTCCAGCAGGCTTGCGACTTCCTGCAGTTCGCGGCGCGCTTCATATTGCGAATTGGCGATCAGCAGCGTGTAGCCATGCTCGCTCAGCCGGTTCTGCATTGCCTCGACGCCTTCGGCGAAGATGCTGATGCCGAGCGTGGGCACGACGACGCCGAGGGTGCGGGTGCGGCGCGACTTCAACGCCCGGCCGGCGCTGTCGCGGGTATAGGCGAGCGCCGTCACGGCGCGACCGACACGCTCGCGCAGTTCGGGGCTGACGATCTCCGGGTGGTTGAGGACGCGCGACACCGTTGCCGGCGAAACGCCGGCTTTCCGGGCGACGTCGCCGAGTTTCACCTTGCTGTCCGATCGTGTTGTCGTCGGCGCGCTGCTCTTATTCTTGGTCATGGACGTTGAACACGGCTTTGGGCAGTCGAACGACCGCCACGGAGCGAATGGCGGCACTATCGTCGAATTGGGTGTCCGGGTCCATCACCGCAACCGAACGCAGCCCGCTTCGCAATTGTCCAAAAAAGGCGCTTGACCTGCCGAAACTCGCGCGCCAATCTGAAAACGATTTCAGAAGGCGGCGAGGCGCGCATTCCGGCTCGTCGGCGCGCTGCGATCCAGTCGTTTCCGCGACGCCCTGGCGCGTGGATTGCGGCTGCCTGGGAGCGAGTGTTCCGCGTGATCGGGGAGATCGGCGGAGAAGGACGGCCGGGGTGCCGGCGTCCGATGTCCCCGGCGGCAAGGCGGTTGAGGAGCCGTCCGTCGTCCGGGGTTCGACCAACAGGAATGAAGGCAGGGTGTCCGGCGGCTGCGCTGTCCGGCAAAGGGCCGTGCTGTGTCCGCAGCGCGGCGAGAAGGCGCAAGGGCGCCGATTTTACTGCGGAGGGAACGCATGAGAATTCTAAGCCGATCGGTGGCCAGGGTGCTGCTGCTGGCGTCGTCGCTGACCGCGCTGTCGGCCGTTGGCGCGCGCGCCGAGACGACGCTCAATCTCTGCTACATGAACCATCCGGTGATCGCGGCGAACGTCACGATCCTGGAGAAATGGGCCAAGGAGCAGGGCGTCACGCTCAACAAGACGCCGGTTTCCTATTCGGTCTACCTGCCGAAGATCACGCAGATGCTGAGCGCCGGCGCGACCGACCAGTGCGACATCATCTGGAACAATGACGACTGGGGCCAGGACCTCGAGGGCTATCTCGCCTCCGTCGAGGACGTGACCGAGGTCCGCAACGTCGCCGAGGGCCAGCTCGAGCCGTTCCACAACAAGGAAGGCCAGGCGACGGCGGTGCCGATCGTCACCACGGCCGGAATCTTCTTCTACCGCACCGACCTCGTGCCCGAGGACCAGGTGCCGAAGACCTGGGACGAGCTGGTCGCCGTCAGCAAGAAGCTGCAGGAAGAAGACAAGGTCCGCTGGGGCTATGTCGGCGGCATGTCCTACACCAACACGTTCTTCAGCTTCTGGTGGACGCTCTGGAACAATAATTGCGACATCTACGAGCCGCTCTACGAGCGCGACAACGTCAAGATGGGCGAGGCGGGCTGGAAGCCGATGACGGCGTCGGCCTGCCAGAAGGAAACCGCTGAATTCTGGTGGGATGCGCTGCATGCCAACAAGATCAGCCCGCCCGGCATGACCACCTATTCGCGCGACGAGGCCAACGCCATCTTCCAGGCGGGCGACGCGGCCTTCACGGTCGCCGACACCACCTTCCTCGGCAACTTCAACAATCCCGACAAGTCGAAGATCGCCGGCAAGGTCGGCATCGCCAGCTTCCCGCAGGGCCCCAACAGCAGCGGCCACCGCAACTGGATCGACATCTGGGGCTGGTCGATCCCCAAGGTGATCGATGCCGAGAAGCAGGCGGCGGCCAAGAAGCTGCTCGGCGCCATGATGACCGACGTCGACGGCCAGATCGAGCAGTGGAACCTGACCGGCGGCCCGCCGCCGAACACCAAGGTCTGGAAGGTTCTCGATGAAAAGGATCCGAACTGGGTCAAGATGAGCAAGATCCTGTTCGACTCCGCCCATGTCCATGACGCCTATTACTTCCGCAACTGGGCGGCGACCCACAAGGTCTATTCGGACGTCATGATCAAGGCGATGAAGGGTAGCCGAGAGGATATCCAGGCCACGCTGGAAGCCGGCGTCCAGCCGATCCATGACGGCGCACCGAAGTAAGCCGATGAAACGGGTCGCGGCGAAAACGTCACGCCTCGGCGAGAGGGAGCGATTCATGCTCCTTCTCGTCGCCCCCGCAGCGCTGGTGCTCGTCTGTTTCCAGATCATCCCGATCTTCATCGGCATGAATGCGAGCTTCCGCGACTGGTCCCTTGTGAACCCCGCCAAGACCTGGATTGGCCTCAAGCACTACAAGGACGTCCTCAGCGATCCGGTCTTCCTCCATACCGTGCTGCCGAACACCTTCCTGCTGATGGTGTCCTCGGTCGTGCTGTCGCTGGCGTCCGGCCTCGGCCTGGCGCTGCTCCTGAACAAGCCGTTTCTCGGCCGGCCCATCGTCCGCACCGTGATCCTGCTGCCCCTGACGGTGGCGCCGGTGATCACGGCGACGATGATCCGCTGGTCGTTCAACGACCAGTTCGGCGTCATCACCACGCTGCTGAACGTGCTGGGCTTTCCGGAAGTCGGCTGGCTCTCGGACAAGTGGCCGAGCTTCTCGCTCATCATCCTGACCGATGTCTGGATCTGGGCGCCCTGGTTCACGATCATCATCCTCGCCGCGCTGCAGGGGCTGCCCAAGGAGCCGTTCGAGGCGGCGCAGATCGATGCGTCGGGTCCCTGGAAGACCTTCACGCACATCACGCTGCCGATGCTGAAGCCGGTGATCATCGTCTGCGTGCTGATCCGCTCGATCGACGCCTTCCGCACCTTCGACCAGGTCTGGATCCTGACCGGCGGCGGACCGGCGCGCGAAACCGAGGTGTTCAGCGTCTACGCCTATGTCGAGGCCTTCGTGCATCTCGATTACGGCAAGGGTGCCGCGGCCGCAGGCCTGGGCGCGCTGATCATGCTCGTCGTCGGCATCGGCCTCTACAAGCTCGTCAACCGCCTGATGGAGGTTTCCCGATGACCGTCGAAACCTTCCCGACCCCGATCGTCGCGCCGGGTCCGACCCTGTTCGAGCGCTTCGCGCCCGGTGCCTGGCGGGTCTTCCTGGTCCTCATCGTCGTCGCCGTCCTGCTGATCTTCATCGGCCCGGTGGCGATCCTGATGGTGACCTCGATCCGACCGCCGTCCGGCATCTACTACATCTGGCGCGGCAGCGAATTCACGCTGCAGAACTATGTCGAGGTGCTGCAGCAGCCGCAGATCCTGCATGCGATGTTCAACAGCTTCGTCATGGCGACGCTGGCGACCGTCGTTTCGCTCGGCGTTACCGTCGGCAGTGGCTACATGCTGTCGCGCTTCACCGGCCGCATCCAAAAGACGTGGTTCGCGACGATCTACGTGTTCCGCACGGTGCCCTACATCTCCTTCGTGCTGCCGCTCTATCTCGTCACCACGAATTTGCGGATCTACGACACCTATCTCGGCCTTCTGCTGCCGCACATCGCCGTGCATGTCTGCTTCTTCTCGTGGCTGATGAAGGGATTCTTCGACAGCATCAATCCGTCGATGGAGCATGCTGCGCTGATCGATGGCTGCACCCGCTGGGGCGCGTTCCGCCGGGTGGCGCTGCCGTCGGCCATGCCGGGCATCGCGGCGCTGTCGATCCTGTCCTGGCTGTGGACCTGGAACGAGTTCCTGTTCGCGCTCATCCTGACCGGCCAGCGCACGCCGATGATCACCTCGACCATGGCCCAGTTCGTCACCGAGACCGGGACGGAATGGAACCTGATGAGCGCGACCGCCGTGCTGGCGATGCTGCCGGCGCTGCTGGTGACGATCTTCGGTCAGAAATACGTCATTCGCGGCCTGCGGATGTAATTCCCTCAGCTTTCTGGAGGCCGCAATGGCTGAAGTCATCCTGAAGAATGTCGGCAAGGCTTATGGCAGCCACCCGGTTGTCCATGACGTCAACCTGACCATCGCCGACAACGAGTTCGTCGTGCTGGTCGGCCCGTCCGGCTGCGGCAAGTCGACGACGCTGCGCATGGTGGCGGGGCTCGAATCCATCTCGTCCGGCACGATCCAGATCGGCAACAAGGTCGTCAACGACCTGCCGCCGAAGGATCGCGACATCGCGATGGTGTTCCAGAACTACGCGCTCTACCAGCACATGACCGTCTACGACAATCTCGCCTTCGGCCTGCGCAACCGCCGGGTCGACGAGGCGACGATCAAGAAGGAGGTCGAGCACGCGACCAACATCCTCGGCCTCGCGCCGCTGCTTTCCCGCAAGCCGTTCCAGCTTTCGGGCGGTCAGCAGCAGCGCGTGGCGCTCGGCCGCTGCATCGTGCGCCATCCGCAGGTGTTCCTGTTCGACGAGCCGCTGTCCAACCTCGATGCCAAACTGCGCGCGCAGATGCGGATCGAGCTGAAGGCGCTGCGCGAGCGCGTCGCCACCACCTCGGTCTACGTCACCCACGACCAGGTCGAGGCGATGACGCTGGGCGACCGCGTCGTCGTGATGAAGGACGGCTATATCCAGCAGGTCGGCACGCCGCTCGACATCTACAACCGGCCGAAGAACCGCTTCGTCGCCAGCTTCATGGGCTCGCCGGCGATGAACTTCATCCATGTCGACCTCGTCAATGAGGGCGGCCGGACGCGCGCCGTCGCCAAGGATCTCTCCATCGCCGTGCCGGAGCGGCAGGTCGCGAGCCTTTCGGGGCAGGGCAGTCGTTCGGTCATCCTCGGCATCCGGCCCGAGCATATCCATCTCGGCACGCCGGCGGAGGATCTCGGCACCAGCTTCAACGGCCGGCTGACCGTCACCGAGCAACTGGGATCGGAGCTCGTGGTAGGCACCAAGGTGGCGGACACGCTGATCATGGCGTCGCGCATCGCGCCCGAAACGGAACTGCGCGTGCACGAGCAGGCGCCGTTCTGGGTCGACCCCAAGGCGATGCACTTCTTCGACGCCAAGACCGAGGCGGCGATCCGCTGAGCCGACCGCACCGTTTCGCCTCGATACCGCCCGGTCTGCGAAAGCATGGCCGGGCGGTGATCTTTTGAGCGTGCAGGCGTCGTGATAGTCTCGCTCCGGCTGCAATCGCAGCCTTCCTACGTGCATTCCAGG
>JAFKJZ010000501.1 GCA_017305815.1 Hyphomicrobiales bacterium | reverse complement strand
ATGACGGCGAGGTTGCCCCCTAGCGGGTAAAGCTGATGACGTTGCCGGCATCCACGTTGATGATGTTGCCGGTCGACTTGTTCGACAGGTCGGCGGCGAGGAAGTAGGCGGCCTCAGCGATGTCCTCCGGGAACACGCTGCGCTTCAGGAGCGAGCGGTTGCGGTAGAACTCCTCGAGATCGTCTTCGCCGATCTTGTTGGATTCGGCGCGCTGCTGGCGCCACTCGCCCTGCCAGATCTTCGAGCCGCGCAGCACTGCGTCCGGATTGATAGTGTTGACGCGGATGCCGAACGGCGCGCCTTCCAGCGCCAGGCAGCGGGCGAGATGGATCTCGGCCGCCTTGGCGGTGCAATAGGCCGAGGCGCCGGCCGACGCCGCGAGGCCGTTCTTCGAGGCGATGAAGACGATCGAGCCGCCGAGCTTCTGCGTCTTCATGATCCGGTAGGCGGCGCGCGAGACGAGGAAATAGCCGGTCGCGAGGATCGCGATGTTCTTGTCCCAGGTCTCCAGCGTCGTCTCCTCGAACGGCGCGGCGGAGGAGATGCCGGCATTGGAGACGAGGATGTCGATGCCGCCAAATTCGATCAACGTGTCGTGGAACGCCTTGTCGACCGCGCCCTCGCTGGTGACGTTGGCGATGACGCCGCGGATATTGTCCTTGCCATACTTGGCGCCGAGGCCGGCGACGGTGGAATCGAGCGCCGCCTGGTCGATGTCGGCGATCATGACGACCGCGCCTTCCTGCAGGTAGCGGATGGCGGTGGCCGAGCCGATGCCGCCGGCGCCGCCGGTGATGAAGGCGATGCGGCCGGCGAGCGACTTCGCCTTCGGCATGCGCTGGAGCTTCGCTTCCTCGAGCAGCCAGTACTCGATGTCGAAGGCTTCCTGCTCCTTCAGGCCGACATAGGTCGAGACCGTCGAGGCGCCGCGCATCACGTTGATGGCGTTGACGTAGAACTCGCCGGCGATGCGGGCCGGGCTGTTGTCGTGCTTGCAGCGGTCGTAATAGGCGGCGTAGTCGGCGCGATAGGCGTCGAGCGCGCCATCGAGACCCGCCAGAACCTCATCGAGATTGTCCTTGGCCGGGTCGTAGTCGACGACCAGCGGACGGATCTTGGTGCGCAGGAAATGATCGGGGCAGGACGTGCCGAGCGCCGCCAGTGAGCGAAGCTGAGCGGAATTGACGAATTCGAGCACGGCCGGCTGGTCGTCGAAATGACCGATCTTCGATTCCGTCTTGCCGATGCGGCCGCGGATCTGCGGCATCAGCGCGGCGGCGACGGCGCGACGCTTGTCAGCGTCGAGCGACTGCGCGACGGCGCCGCCGAAGATCGCCTTGCCGGCGGTCTCCTTGGCGAACCAGGCGATCGCCTTGTTGATGATCTCGAGCGTCAGCTCATAAACATCCTTGGAGGTATCGGCCCAGGTGAACAGGCCATGGCTCTCGAGCACGACGCCCTTGGCGTTCGGGTTCTCCTTGGCGAACTTCGACAGCCACAGGCCGAGCTCGAAGCCCGGGCGCTTCCACGGCAGCCAGCCGATGGTGTCGCCATAGATCTGCTTGGTCAGTTCCTTCGAATTCTCGGACGCCGCGATGGCGATGATCGCGTCGGGATGCATGTGGTCGACATGCTTGTAGGGCACGTAGGCGTGCAGCGGCGTGTCGATCGAGGCGGCGCGCGGGTTCAGGTTGAAGGTGCAATGCGGCAGGTAGCCGACCATCTCGTCTTCGTGCTCGAGGCCGCGATAGATGCCCTTCAGCGCTTCGAGCTTGTCCTGGTAGAGGGTCGAGAAGCCGTCGAGCTTCATCGAGCCGACGTCGCCGCCCGAACCCTTGACCCAGAGCACGGTGACGTCCTGACCGGAGAGCGGGTCCTTCTCGACGACCTTGGCCGAGGTGTTGCCGCCGCCGAAATTGGTGATGCGCTTGTCGGAACCGAGCAGGTTCGAACGATAGAGCAGCAGTTCGGATTCGCTCAGGCCGGCTGCCTTGGCGTCGTCCCAGCGATTGTCGAGGAGGTGCGAAGCGGAAGAGGTCATGATCGGAGTTGCTCTTGATCGGTCGCCGCTTCGCATGGCGCGAGCGCATTCGGATCGGCGAACCATCCACGGGGGACGTCGCTCGGCCATTCGAGCCGAGGACCACGCAATTGCGGCCCATGATCTGTCAGCCGAGCCGGCGCTTGTCAATCAAAAGCAGTCAGATCAGAGCGATATCGCACTGCGATATGATCGATATTGATCATTTTGCGCCGCATCATTATCGATGATGATCGTTTCTGATTGACAATCATCGGAAAGCTTGGAAAATCCCGGCCAGTCGGAGGGTCGCATGCACGAAATCGAGCGTCACAGGATCATCCTCGGCGAGGTGGCCGAGCGCCCGGTCGTCACGGTGGCGCAACTGGTCAGCCTGACGGGCGCCTCCGAGGCGACGATCCGACGCGACATCACCGCGCTGAACGACATCGGCCAGCTGCGCAAGGTGCGCGGCGGCGCCGAGCGGCTGCATGGCGAGAACGGCATCGGCAGCCTGATGACGCCGGCCTTCGAGGAAACCCGGCTGCAGAATCTCGCCGCCAAGCGGGCGATCGCGCGGGCCGCCGCCAACCTCGTCGAGGACGGGGAATCCATCATCGTCAACGGCGGCACCACCACCTATTGCCTCGGCCCCTACCTCGCCGACCGCAAGCTGCGCGTCCTGACCAATTCGCTCGATCTCGCGCTATACCTGATCGCCAATGGCGACTGCCAGGTCGTGCTGCCGGGCGGCGACGTCCATCGCGAGCAGCGCATGGTCGTCAGCCCCTACACCAGCGACACGGTGATCGAGCATTTCTACGCCGGCAAATATTTCCTCGGCGCCCACGCCATCCGCCGCCAGGGCCTGATCGAGGGCGATCCCGTCCTGATCAAGGCCGAGCAGAAAATGCTGAAGCAGGCCGAACAGGTGATCGCGCTCGTCGACGGCTCGAAGTTCCAGCCGCGCGGCAGCCTGATCCTCTGCCCGCTGACCCAGCTCGACCGGGTCATCACCGACACGTCCGCCCCGCAGGAAGCCTGCGACATGCTTCGGGATGCCGGCGTCATCGTCGACGTCGTGGAGGTCCCGCCGGAGAGCTGACCGACCGATACCTTGCCAATCCCGGCCAACAACAAAAACCGGCACAAGCCGGACGTTCAAGGGAAACGCCAAGTTATGCAGCCGATCCTCGCACTCGACGGGGTCTCGAAGTCGTTCGCCGGCGTGCACGCGCTGAAGAACGTCTCCTTCGACGTCCGTCCGGGCGAAGTGCATGCGCTCATGGGAGAGAACGGCGCCGGCAAGTCGACGCTGATCAAGGTCATGGCAGGCGTCCATGCCCCCGATAGCGGCGACATCCGCGTCAATGGCGAGAAGGTCCGCTTCGCCTCGCCGCGCGAGGCCCGCGCCGCCGGCATCGCCACCGTCTACCAGGAACTCCTGCTCTTCCCCGAGCTCTCCGTGGCGGAAAACATCTTCCTCGGCCACGCGCCGCGCACCACGATGAACGCGCTCGACTGGACGAAGATGCGCAACGAGGCGCGCCGCCTGCTCGACGACCTCGACAGCCATGACCTCGACGTCGACGCCCGCGTCGGCAGCCTCTCGGTCGCCAACCGCCAGCGCGTCGAGATCGCCAAGGCGCTGTCGCAGGACGCCCGCGTGCTGATCATGGACGAGCCGACGGCGGCGCTCGCCGACGCCGATGCACGCCGGCTGATGGACGTCGTCCGCCGCCTGCGCGACCGAGGCGTCGCCATCGTCTATGTCTCGCACCGCATGCCCGAAATCTTCGCGCTCGCCACCCGCGTCACCGTGCTGCGCGACGGCGCCTATGTCGGCACGCACGACATCGGCGACATCACCGAGGCCGAGCTGGTCTCGATGATGGTCGGCCGGCCCGTCGACCAGCTCTTCCCCAAGGTCGACGCCGAGATCGGCGCGCCGGTGCTGGAACTGCGCCAGGTCGGCTATCGCGACGAGGTCGAGAACGCCTCGTTCACCCTGCGCGCCGGCGAGATCGTCGGCATCGCCGGGCTGATCGGCTCGGGCCGCACCGAGCTGGCGCTCACCATCTTCGGCATCACGCCGGCCACCTCCGGCGAGATCCTGCTCGACGGCAAGCCCATCGCCATCACCAGCCCGAAACAGGCCCGCGACCTCGGCATCGCCTATGTGCCGGAAGACCGCGGCCTGCAGGGCCTGATCAAGTCGCAGACGATCCGCGAGAACCTGTCGCTCGCCCTGCTCGACCGCATCTCGACGGCAACGATCGTCAACCGTGCCCGGGAATCGAGCCTGGCGCGCGAACTGATCAAGCGTTTCGGCATCCGCGCCCGCGGACCGGAGCAGCGCGTCAAGCAGCTCTCCGGCGGGAACCAGCAGAAGGTCGTGCTGGCGAAATGGGTCGCGACCGAGCCGCGCGTGCTGATCATGGACGAGCCGACGCGCGGCATCGACGTCGGCGCCAAGGCGGAGATCCACGCCCTGATGAGCCGGCTCGCCGGCCAGGGCCTGGCGGTGCTGATGATCTCGAGCGAGCTGCCGGAAGTGCTCGGCATGAGCGACCGCGTCCTCGTCATGAACAATGGCCGCATCGTCGCCGAATTCGACCGCGCGCAGGCGACGCCCGACAGCGTCGGCGCCGCCATGATGCAGACCCAGGACCTGGCGGAGGTGGCGTGATGTCGATGTCTGCTCCCACCGTCGCCCGCACCGCGCCGGCGATGCACCCGATGAAGCGGATTGCCGCCTATGGCCAGGAGTTCATCCTGCTCGGCGCCATCATCGTGCTGTTCATCGTCGTCGGCATCACCAATCCGCGCTTCTTCGGCGCCAACAACATCACCAACATCTTCGCCGGCAACGCCTATATCGCCGTCGCGGCGATCGGCATGTCGCTGGTGATCATCTCCGGCCATATCGACGTCGCGGTCGGCTCGCTGATCGGCGTGCTGGCGACGATCTCGGGCACGCTCGCGGTGAACGGCTATCCGATCTGGCTCGCCTGGCTGACGCCGGTCGTCATCGGCATCGCCGTCAATGCCGGTGTCGGCGCGCTGGTCGCCTATCTCCGCATCCCCTCGATCGTGGTGACGCTCGGCATGCTGTCGATCCTGAAGGGCGGCCTGATCAGTGTCACGGCCGGCGCCTGGATCACCAACCTGCCGGAAGGCTACCTGATCTCGCAGTTCCGCCTGCTCGGCGTCCCCTCGCCGGTCTGGTTCATGGTGATCCTGACGGCGCTGGTGGCGTTCTGGATGCGCTATTCCGGCTTCGGCCGGACGATCTACGCCATCGGCGGCAATGTCGAGGCGGCGCGCGTCGCCGGCATCCAGGTCGAGCGTTCGACGGTGATCGTCTTCGCCATCCACGGCGCCTTCGCCGGCATCGCGGCGGTGCTGTTTGCCACGCAGCTGCAGGTGATCCAGTCGACCGTGCCGCCGAACCTGGAGCTGACGGTGATCACCGCCTCCGTCGTCGGCGGCGTGTCGATCCTCGGCGGCACCGGCACGGTGATCGGCTCCACCCTGGCGGCCATCCTGTTCGCCGCCATCGCCTCCTCGCTCATCTTCCTCAACGTCTCCGCCTATTGGCTGCGCGCCGTGCAGGGTCTGCTGATCCTGATCACCGTGCTCGCCGACATGGCGCGTCGACGCCGGCTCCGGTGACGATACGATGACCGCAACCCTTCGCTCCCTGCTCCGGCACGAAACGATCCTCGCGATCCTGCTCGTCATCGTGCTCTTCGCGCTCGCAAGCCAGTCCGACCGCTTCTTCACCACGGCCAACCTCCTGAACCAGGGCCGGCTGATGGCCGAGGTCGGGCTGGTGGCGCTGGCGATGACCTTCGTCATCGTCACCGGCGGCATCGATCTCTCGGTCGGCTCGATCCTCGGCCTGACGGCGATCCTGCTCGGCGTGTTCTGGCACAATCTCGGCATGCCGCTGCCCGTCGCCATGGTGCTGGCGATCGTCGCCGCCGGCATCGGCGGCCTCGTCAACGGCGTGATCATCACCCGCTTCAAGGTGCCGCCGCTGATCGCGACGCTGGCAACGCTCGCGCTCTATCGCGGCCTCGCCGAAGGCATCAGCCAGGCCCGCTCGGTGCGCGGCTATCCCGACTGGTTCTTCGTGCTCGGCCAGGGCGACGTCTGGGGCGTGCCGACGCAGCTCTGGATCCTCGGCGCCCTCGTCATCGTCGCCGGCGTGATCCTCGGCCTGACCACGTTCGGCCGCGCCACCTATGCGGCCGGCGCCAACGAGACCGGCGCGCGCTTCTCGGGCATCAGCGTCGATCGCACCAAGCTGCTGATCTACACAGCCTCCGGCCTCGTCGCCGGGCTCGCCGGCGTCATCTTCGTCTCGCGCGTCTCGACGACGCGCTCCGACATGGGCACCGGGCTCGAGCTCGATGTCATCACCGCGGTGGTGCTCGGCGGCACGTCGATCTTCGGCGGCCGCGGCACCATCATCGGCACCGTCCTCGGCCTGATCCTGATGCAGGCGCTGAAGAACGGTCTCGCTCTGTCCGGGGTCAAGGGCGACGGTACCATCGTCGTCATCGGCCTCGTGCTCATCCTCGCGATCGTCGCGAGCAATCTCTTCAGCCGCGAAGGCGACGGCTGAATCTGGAGGGGATGGAAGGGTCTCGCCGTAACAACAAAGGCCCCGACGTCATTTTGGAGGAGAAGAGCAATGTTGAAGAGAACCGTAGCCCTGGCACTCGGGCTCAGCCTCGGCGTCAGCAGCGCCGCCTTCGCAGCGACCTGGACCGGCGGCGACGACCTGCCGACCAACCCGCTCGCCTGCGACGGCACGCCGGGCAAGGTCGAAGCCAAGCCCTATGACGGCGGCGTGCCGACCAATGCGCCGGACCGCAAGGGCAAGCAGATCAAGGTGGTCGACGTGCCGAAGCTGATCGGCATCGGCTATTTCAACGCCACCTCGAAGGGCATCGCCGACGCCGCCAAGGAACTCGGCAATGTCGACGCCAAGACCGACGGCCCGACGCAGGCCAATATCGACCAGCAGATCTCGTTCATCGACAACTACATCACGTCCGGCGTCGACGGCATCCTGTTCGCCGCCAACGACCCGGTCGCGATCGCACCCGTGCTGAAGAAGGCGCTCGCCGCCGGCATCAACGTCGTCGGCTATGACGCCAACTCCGAGCCGGACGCCCGCCAGTGGTTCGTCAACCAGGCCGAGTTCAACGGCATCGCCAAGGCGCTGGTCGACAACATGGCGAAGGAAATCGGCGAGGACGGCTCGTTCGCCATCGTCACCTCGACCTTCACCACGCCGAACCAGGCGCGCTGGATCTCCGAGATGGCGGCCTACCAGGAGAAGTGCCATCCCAACATGAAGTGGCTGGAGACGGTCGAGGCGCAGGAAGACAACGTCCTGTCCTTCAACCAGGCCACCACGCTGATCAACAAGCATGGCGCCGACCTCAAGGGCATCTTCGGCATGACCTCGGTCGCCACCCCGGCCTCGGCCGAGGCGGTCACCCAGGCCGGCCAGTGCGGCAAGGTCGCCGTCGTCGGCCTCGCCACGCCGAACGCCATGAAGCCCTATGTCGCCAAGGATTGCGTCAAGTCGGTCGTGCTGTGGAACCCGGTCGATCTCGGCTATGCCGCGATGCAGGTCCTGCGCGCCACCGCCGATGGCGACCTGAAGCCGGGCGCGACCTCGGTCAAGGCCGGCAAGCTCGGCGAACTCCAGGTGATCAACGGTTCCGAGATCCTGCTCGGCGCGCCGTACACCTTCACCAAGGAAAACATCAACGACTTCGACTTCTAGTCGAGGCCAGGACGCGAGGCAGGGTTGCCCTGCCTCGCGTTGCTTTTTGGAGAGAGCCGCACAATCGCATGAAGTCGCTCCTACCCTTCACCTCTCCCGTGGGACAGG
>JAFKJZ010000500.1 GCA_017305815.1 Hyphomicrobiales bacterium | reverse complement strand
ATCCCGACATCGACATGATGTCGTTCACCGGCTCGACACGCGCCGGCATCCTGGTGGCAAAGGCGGCCGCCGACACGGTGAAGCGCGTTGCGCAGGAACTGGGCGGCAAGTCGGCCAACATCCTGTTCCCGGACGTCGACTTCTCCGTCGCCGTGCCGAAGGGCGTCGCCAACTGCTTCGGCAATAGCGGCCAGTCCTGCAATGCGCCCACCCGCATGTTCGTGCCGCGCGAGCGCCAGGACGAAGTGATCGGCTATGCCCGCGCCGCCGCCGACAGCTTCGTCGTCGGCCCGGCCGATGCGCCGAACACCAAGCTGGGTCCGGTCGTCAGCCAGGTGCAGTACGACAAGATCCAGGGCCTGATCGAGAGCGGCATCGCCGAGGGCGCCACACTGGTCGCCGGCGGCCCGGGCCGCCCGGCCGATCTGAACCGCGGCTACTACATCCGCCCGACCGTCTTCGCCAACGTGACGCCGGACATGCGCATCGCCAAGGAAGAGATCTTCGGGCCGGTGCTCTCGATCCTGCCCTATGACAGCGTCGAGGAAGCGATCGAGGAGGCGAACAACACCGTCTACGGCCTCGCCGCCTACATCCAGTCGGCCGATCTGCAGACGGCGCGCGACGCCGCCACGAAGATGCGGGCCGGCGCCGTCCACATCAACTATCCGGCCTGGGATTCGAGCATCCCGTTCGGCGGCTACAAGCAGTCCGGCAATGGCCGCGAATATGCCGAATACGGCCTCGAGGACTTCCTGGAGATGAAGGGCATCCTCGGCTACGAGGCCGCCTGATTTTCGCGGCGGGAGGCGGCTCGACCGGCTCCCGCCCTTCCATCCGCGCGGCCCCGATCGCCCGAGCCACCGCCCGAGGCGCCATCGAAGCCGCTTGATCTGGATCAAGATCGGGCCCGGGCCGGTTTCTATCCTGATCGTCCGGCATGTTTCAGGATGAAGGCGCGCCTTTGAAGCTTTCCCGATCGTCGCTGTCCGGCGAGGACGTCATTCAGCTTGCGATCCGCCTCGGATTGCTCGCCCTCCTCCTTTACTGGACGCTGGTGCTGATCCAGCCCTTCATCCCGATCCTGACCTGGAGCGTCGTGCTCGCGGTCGCCTTCAATCCGCTCTACCGCGAACTCGCCCGGCTCCTCGGCGGACGGCGGAAACTCGCGGCGGTGATCCTGACCGCGATCGGCTTCGGGATCGTCATCGGCCCGGCCGCCTGGCTCGGCCTGAGCGCGGTGGACGGCTTCAGGGATCTATCGAACTGGGTCAGCTCGGGCGGCCTGGTCATCCCGTCGCCGCCCCAGAGCATCAAGGACTGGCCGCTGTTCGGGGTGCAACTCTATGAATGGTGGGACAAGGCCTCCGTCAACTTCAGCGCCATCCTGCAAGAAGTGCTGCCGAGCCTGAAGCCGATCGCCACCACGATCCTCGGCCTGGCCGGCGACGCCGGCCTCGCGACGCTCCAGTTCCTGGTCTCCGTGACGCTGGTCGGCTTCCTCCTGCTGCACGGACCGCAACTCGTCTCGGCGAGCCGGGATTTCCTGTTCAAGCTGGTCCCCGACCAGAGCGAGCATTTCGTCGAGCTGACCGGCGCCACCATCCGCGCGGTCTCGCAGGGCATCATCGGCGTCGCGATCATCCAGGCGCTCCTGGCCGGCATCGGCTTCAAGCTGGCGGGCCTGCCGGCCGCCGGCCTGCTCGCCTTCGCGGTTCTGCTGCTGTCGATCGTCCAGATCGGCGCCTTCCTCGTGCTTCTGCCCGTGTTCGTCTGGATCTGGATGACCAAGGACGTCTCGACGGCGCTGCTGCTCACCATCTATCTCACCATCGTCGGGCTGCTCGACAACGTGCTGAAGCCGCTGATGATGGGGCGCGGCCTGACGACCCCGACGCTGGTCATCCTCATCGGCGTGATCGGCGGAACGCTGGCGCATGGCATGCTCGGCCTCTTCATCGGACCGGTCATCCTGGCGGTCGTCTGGGAGCTGACGGGGGCCTGGATCCGCTCCGGCCACGCGCGCCGGCAGAGATCCCAGGATGCCGAGCCCGACCAAGGGCCGCCATGACGATGGACTGCGGACCCTAGCGGTCAAGGCCGGCCAGTTGCCGCCGATCCAGCAGCGCGATCTGGCGCTGGTTGTGGCCGACGAAGCCGAGAATGCCGAGCTCGTGCAACCGCGACAGCACCCGGGACACGGTCTCCAGCGTCAGGCCGAGATAGTCGGCGATATCGCGCCGCGACATCGGCAGCACCATGACGCCGGCCGCCGTCAGCCGCTTGTCCATCTCGAGCAGGAAGGCGGCGACGCGCTCCTGCGAGGTCTTGCGGCCGAGCAGCAGCATGTGGTTCTCGGCGTGCCGTAGATTGTCCATCGTCATGCTGAGCAGGTTCCGCGCGACCAGTGCATCGTTCGCGGCGAGGCTGTCGAGGCTGTGCCGCTTGATCAGCCGCACGGTGGTATCGACGATCGCCTCGGTGGTGAACTGGTGCTCGCCGCCGCTTTCGAGCCCGAAAATGTCGCCGAGCAGGTGGAAGGCGCCGATCTGGCGTCGCCCGTCCGAAAGCAGCTTGTAGCTTCGCACTGCGCCGCTCTTGACCCGGTAGACATAGTCCGCCGGCTCTTTCTCGCCGTAGATCTCCATGCCCTTTCGATAGGTGAACTCGTTCAGGCTGACGACCGGGTTGGAGTCGCTCTCCATTCCCAGCACGCCGAGCGAACTCAGGCGAAACACCGGATCGGTGCTGGCGCGGACGAACATGGACCCACTCCCGAACTGGACATGGACACGACGTACTGACCTTCAGGCATATCGCCGATTTTCCACATTTGTCGATTGCAGCAAAGGGGAATTTGACGGCCCCGCCGGCGCGCGGCGCGCAGCGCAGCTTCCAGTCGGCTTCCGGGACTTGATCCAGATCAATCCGGCCCCGCCATGGGGGCCGCCAATGAGCGGAAGATCGGAACAGCCGGCATGCCGCGGAATTGTCGGGGCGACGGCGGAACGACGGCGACGGTCATGCAGATCCGCTCCTTGCTCCAGACAGACTGGAAAGACCTTTTTCCCCCGGCCCGCTGGCTCGGCGCCTATCACGGCGCCTGGCTTCCGGCCGACCTCGTCGCGGGCGTGACGCTCGCCGCCTACGCGATTCCCGTGTCGCTCGCCTATGCGGCGCTGGCCGGGCTGCCGCCGCAGGTCGGCATATACGGCTACATGCTCGGCGGTATCGGCTACGCCCTGCTCGGCTCGTCGCGACAGCTGGCGGTCGGCCCGACATCGGCGATCTCGCTGATGATCGCCGGCTCCGTCGGCGCGCTGGCCGGCGGCGACGCCGCCCGCTACGCGGCGATCGCCAGCCTCGCCGCCTGCGCCGTCGCGCTGCTCTGCCTGATCGCCTGGCTCTTCCGGCTCAGCATCCTCGTCCGCCTGGTCAGCGACAGCATCCTCGTCGGCTTCAAGGCCGGCGCCGGGCTGACGATCATCATGAGCCAGCTGCCGAGCCTGTTCGGCATCGCCGGCGGTGGCCACAATTTCTTCGATCGCGCCATCCGCTTCGCCGGCGAACTCGGCGGAACGCAGTGGCTCGTCCTCCTCATCGGTCTCGCGGCGATGGCGCTCCTTCTCGCCGGCGAAAGGCTGCTGCCCGGCCGGCCGGTCGGCCTCACGGTGATGGCGGTCGCCATCGTCGTCGCCACGCTGTTCGGTTTGCCAGCGCTCGGCGTTCCGGTCACCGGCACGATCCCCGAGGGACTGCCGGCCATTGCTGTGCCGGCGTTCGGCCTGCTCGCGGCGGACGATCTCTTCCCGATCGCGGCCGGCTGCCTGCTGCTCGCCTATATCGAAGGCGTCTCGGCCGCCCGCGGCTTCGCCGCCAAGCACGGCTACAGCCTCGACGTGCGACAGGAGTTCCTGGGGCTCGGCGCCGCCAACCTCGCCGCGGCGTTCGGAGGCGCCTATCCCGTCGCCGGCGGCCTGTCGCAATCCGCCGTCAACGACAATGCCGGCGCGCGCACTCCGCTCGCCCTCGTCTTCTGCTCCGTGGCGCTCGCGCTATGCCTGCTCTTCTTCACCGGCTTGCTGACCAACCTGCCGAAGGCGGTTCTAGCCGCCATCGTCTTCACCGCCGTCTACAAGCTGGTCGACATCGCCTCGCTGGCGCGGATGTGGCAGGTGAGCCGGCTCGATTTCTATGCGGCGGCGATCGCCCTTTTCGCCGTGCTGCTGCTCGGGATCCTGCAGGGCGTGTTGCTGGCGGCGATCGCCTCGGTCCTGCTGCTCCTGGCGCGCGCGTCACGGCCCAACGTCGCCTTCCTCGGCCGGCTCCCCGGCTCCGGACGCTACGCCGACCGCGCCCGCCACGCCGATATCGAGGCGCTCGGCGGCATCATCGCCTTCCGGCCCGAGGCCTCGCTGCTCTACATCAATTCCGAGAAGGTGTTTTCGACAGTCGCGGGCTCACTCGACGACGCGAAGGACATCCGGGCTGTCGCCTGCGACCTCTCCGCATCGCCCTATATCGACCTGGCCGGCGCGCGCATGCTGCTGGATCTCCAGGAGATGCTCGAAACCCGCCGCATCGCCTTCCACATCGTCGGCGCGCATGCGCAGGTGCGCGACCTGCTGCAGGCGGAGGGGCTGGCCGAGAAGACGGACAGAAGCGAATGGCCGCAGACGCTCGACGGCGTACTGGGGAAGGAGTGGCCGCGCCCCGCGCCGGCCGGCGAGCCGTGACCCCAGCGACCTGTGCCGGCCGTCAGTAGCGCTCCGCCACGAACTCCATGCCGCGCAGCGACTCCTGATCGTCGTAATGGCCCTTGCCGGAGCGCTTTGGCAGCTTGACCTCTTCCCGCTTCACGCGGGCATAGGGAATCCGCTCCAGGATATGCGCGATGCAGTTCAGCCGCGCCCGGCGCTTGTCGTCGGAGCGGACGATCCGCCACGGCGCATGCTCCGTGCTCGTCGCCGCGAACATCATGTCGCGCGCCCGCGAATATTCGTACCAGCGCCGGTAGGACTCCGTATCCATCGGGCTCAGCTTCCATTGCCGCAGCGGATCATGGATGCGCGCCTTGAAGCGGCGCTCCTGCTCCTCCATCCCGACCTCGAGCCAGAGCTTGATCAGGATAATGCCGCCATCGATGATGTATTTCTCGATCTGCGGGCAGAGCGACAGAAAGCGCTGGTGCTCATCGGGGCTGCAAAAGCCCATCACATATTCGACGCCGGCGCGGTTGTACCAGCTGCGATCGAAAATCACGATCTCGCCGCCGGCCGGGAAATTCTGCATGTAGCGCTGCATGAAGAGCTGCGTCCGCTCGCGATCCGACGGCGCCGGCAGCGCCACCACGCGGAAAACGCGCGAGCTGACCTTCTCGGTGATCGCCTTGATCGTGCCGCCCTTGCCGGCCGCGTCGCGCCCCTCGAACAGGATGATCACGCGCGCCCCGTATTCCTGCACCCATTGCTGCAAATGGCAGAGCTCGACCTGGAGCTTTTCCAGCTCCGCCTCATAGTCCCTGCGCTTCATCCGTCCGTCCGGCTCATCGCGTGCCATGATCGTCGTCCCCGGCTTCGCCGCCGGTCAGGCGGCGCCCTCAACCCTCAATTGCTCCAGGAGATCGTGATGGCGATGTCACCCGGCATGCCGCCGGGAAAATCGATGATCTGGTAGCGGATGTGATAGCCGCGCGGCTTCAGATAATCGGACCAGAGCTGGAAGATCTCCTTCGGAATACCGGTCAGGGTCTTCTCCCAACCCTCCTCCTGCTGGTTGATGGCGCGGCCATTATCCGTGCACATCGAATTGGGAAAGCGGTAGACCTGCACTTCCGTCAGGCCGTTGCGTACCGCGCGCTGGATCACCGTCGCGGCCAACTGGACCTTCTCATCCTCGGTCTTGCCGGAAGGCCGGCTCAGCTGCTCGACGAGCGCATTCTTCTCCGCCTGGGCTGCCGCGGCGAGGCTTGCATATTCCGCCGCCTTCTCGGCCTCCTTGCGGGCGGCTTCCTCACGGATATGCGCCGCGCTGGGGATGAGGTCGTCGATGCTTCCGGACATTTGCCACGCTCCTAGAAGGCCCGCACACTGTCCCGAATATTACGCTGCGGAAGGCCGCTCGCGCTTGATTCAGATCAAGGAAATCCAGCGCGCGATGCGTCCGGGCGGGTGTCCCGGCGGATGCGGATCCGCGTCCGCCGGGGCCTTGGCGGCGGATCAGCCGGCCGCGGTCTGTGGTCCGATAATCGCGGCGACCTCGGTCACCCGGTCGGCCGGAAAGCCGCCCTCGCGGGCATGCCGGTAGATGACGTCGGCGCTCTCCGCCTCATGGACGCAATAGATCTTGTCGCCGGCGACATAGCTCTGGACCCATTTGTAGGGCTCCCCCAGACCCGCCACCACGTCGCAGGACTTCGAGGAGATGCCCTTGAGCTCGTCCGCCGTCAGCTTGCTGGCGCCTGGAATCTCGCGCTCGATCACGAAGGTCTTCATGCTTTTCTCCTTCCGTTTGCAGGATGCGCCACGTTTCTGCAGCCATGCCGTTTGACGCGAAGCGGAAGCAGACCGAAAACTGCCGCAGCGGCATCCAACGCCTGGTCACACGGTTCGGTGCGGCAATGCCGCGGGTCTAGACCCGGTCCGAGGCGGAAACCTCGCAGGAGCTCCCGATTGTGGCAGGACGGATAAGACTGCTCGGCAGGCCGGCCATCTTCAATGAGGCCGGCGAAAGCCAGGCCGTGCGCGGCCACCAGGCGTGGGCGGTGCTGGCGCGCGTCGTGCTGGCGCCGCGCCCGCTCGAACGGCGGACGCTTGCGGCGGAGCTCTTCGCCGAAAGCAGCGATCCGCTCGGGGCGCTGCGCTGGTGCCTCGCGGCGCTCCGCAAGGCGCGCGACAGCGCCGACAGCCTCGTCGGCGACCCGATCGAACTGCGGCTGCCGCCGGAGACCGAAGTCGATTTGTGGCAT
>JAFKJZ010000499.1 GCA_017305815.1 Hyphomicrobiales bacterium | reverse complement strand
CGAGCGCGCGGCCGATGCGGGCGGCGAGCTCGTCGAAGGCGCGGCGCGGAATGGCGAGCAGGTCGTCGAGCCGGGGCAGGGCGCGGGTCGCTGCCCGCAGTTCGCGCTTTCTGCCCTCGATCAGGCGGAGCATGGCGCCATCGAGCCGGCGGTCGAGATCGCCGACCGTTCCGACCAGTTCCGAACGCACCGGCACGGCCATTTCGGCGGCGCCCGTCGGCGTCGGGGCGCGCAGGTCGGAGGCGAAATCGATCAGCGTCGTGTCGGTCTCGTGGCCGACGGCGGAGATCAGCGGGATCTGCGAGGCCGCCGCCGCGCGCACCACGATCTCTTCGTTGAAGCCCCAGAGGTCCTCGAGGCTGCCGCCGCCGCGCGCGACGATTAGCACGTCCGGCCGGGGGATCGCGCCGCCCGGCGCCAACGCGTTGAAGCCGGCGATGGCGGCTGCCACTTCCGCCGCCGAGGTCTCGCCCTGCACCCGCACCGGCCAGACCAGCACCCGGACGGGGAAGCGGTCTGCAAGGCGATGCAGGATGTCGCGGATGACCGCGCCGGTCGGCGAGGTCACGACGCCGATCACGCGCGGCAGATAGGGGATCGGCTTCTTGCGCCCGGAATCGAACAGGCCCTCGGCGGCGAGCTTGCGCCGGCGCTCCTCGAGCAGCGCCATCAGCGCGCCGACGCCGGCCGGCTCCAGCGACTCGATGACGATCTGGTATTTCGACGAGCCGGGGAAGGTGGTCAGCTTGCCGGTGGCGATGACCTCCATGCCTTCTTCCGGGCGGAAGCGCAGCTTGCCGAAATTGCCCTTCCAGATCACCGCCTCGATCTTGGCGCGGTCGTCCTTCAGGGCGAAATAGGCATGGCCCGAGGAGTGCGGCCCGCGATAGCCCGAGATCTCGCCGCGCACGCGCACGAAGCCGAAGGCGTCCTCGACGGTGCGCTTCAGCGCCATCGAGATTTCGGAGACGGAATACTCGCCGGCGTTATGGACGGGATCGGGCAAGTCGGTCGCGGCCTTCCATGATTCCCGCAGGGACGGCGGGTAGCTGTCGGCCCTGAATGCCTCCGCCGTCCGCCCCGGTCAAGCCGGCAGCCGCGCCACCTTGCGGCGCGGCGGGGCATTGCGTAATCGAAGCGTATGTCGCGCTATGATTTCACCACCCAACGCCTGTTCCTCGATGCGCCGCTCGACGCTGGCGCCCGCGTCGTGCTGGACAAGGGCCAGACCAATTATCTCGTCAATGTGCTCCGCATGCGCGAGGGCGACCCGGTCCTGATCTTCAACGGTCGCGACGGCGAATGGCGCGCGACGCTGGCCGAGGCCGGCCGCAAGGGGGCCGTGCTGCGGGCGGACGAACAGGCGCGTGAACAGACGCCCGCCTCTTCGCTCCACTACCTCTTCGCGCCGATCAAGCAGGCGCGGCTCGACTACATGGTGCAGAAGGCGGTCGAGATGGGGGCGGGACTGATCCGCCCCGTCATCACCCGCCGCACTCAGGTGACCCGTCTGAACGATGACAGGCTCGTCGCCAACGCGATCGAGGCGGCGGAGCAATGCGGCGTGCTGTCGATCCCCGAGATCGCCGCCCCGGAGCCGTTGAGCGCCTTGCTGGCGCGCTGGCCGAAGGACGAGCCGGAGCGGCGGATCATCTTTTGCGACGAGGACGAGACCGGCGCCGATCCGGTCTCCATCCTGCGCGCGCTGCCAAAGGGGCCGCTCGCCGTGCTGATCGGTCCCGAGGGCGGATTCTCGCCGGAAGAGCGCGAGACGCTGCACGCGCTCCCCTTCGTCACCGCGATCCCGCTTGGGCCGCGCATCCTCAGGGCCGACACGGCCGCCGTCGCCGCGCTGGCGCTGGTCCAGGCCGTCGCGGGCGACTGGGTCGAGGACGGATCGGGTCCCGCTGTATAAGTCGCAATACACAGCTCACGAAATCGTGACCGCGATGCTTTTCAGCAGTGCATCGAAGCGTCGTCTTGCTCCGCCAAGAGAAACGCGCGCCGTCTGGATTCATTCCATATTAGAACTCGTCTAAACTGAAGAACAAAAGCGATACGGCCGGTTGACCTCTATTCGCGATGATGAGATGCAGCCGGCAGAAGTCGCCGAACAACGACGGCGACCAGGGTTCCGCCCCCTCAATGAACGGAGTTCACTATGCCTAGCCTGACCCGCCTGATCCAGGGCGCCGCCGCCGCCGCGCTGCTTGCGACGACCACGCTTTCCGCCCATGCGGCGGGCGAAGTGAACGTCTACACCACCCGCGAGCCGGGCCTGATCCAGCCGCTGCTGGACAGCTTCAGCAAAGAGACCAGCATCAAGGCGAATGTGATCTTCGTCAAGGAAGGCCTCGCCGAGCGCGTCGCCACCGAAGGCGAGAACTCTCCGGCCGACCTGCTCTCCGTCGTCGATTTCGGCAACCTGATCGAGCTCAGCGACCGTGGCCTGACGCAGCCGGTCAAGTCGACCGTGCTGGAGGAGGCGATCCCCGCCAATCTGCGCGACGCCGACGGTCAGTGGTACGGCCTGTCGATGCGCGCCCGCGTGATTTATGCCTCGAAGGACCGCGTCCAGGACGAGACGCTGACCTATGAGGATCTCGCCGACCCGCGCTTCAAGGGCAAGGTCTGCATCCGTTCGGGCCAGCACCCCTACAACACCTCGCTGATCGCCGCCGTGATCGCGAAGGACGGCGCCGACACCGCCAAGGAATGGCTCACCGGCGTCAAGGACAACCTCGCCCGCAAGGCCGGCGGCGGCGACCGCGACGTCGCCCGCGACATCCTCGCCAATCTCTGCGACGTCGGCGTGGCCAATTCCTACTATGTCGGTCTGATGCGCTCCGGCAAGGGCGGCCCCGAGCAGGTCGAGTGGGGCAACGCCATCCGCGTCATCCTGCCGACCTTCAAGGACAAGGCCGGCACGCATGTGAACGTCTCCGGCGCCGCGGTCGCCAAGAACGCGCCGAACAAGGAAAACGCCGTCAAGCTGCTGGAATACCTCGTCTCGCCGGCGGCGCAGGAGATCTACGCCAAGGCGAATTTCGAATATCCGGTTCGCGCCGGCGTCGCGCCCGATCCGATCATCGCCGAGCTCGGCACGCTGACCGTCGATCCGCTGCCGCTGACGGCGGTCGCCAAGGACCGCAAGCAGGCGAGCGAACTGGTCGACGTGGTCGGCTTCGACGGCTGATCCCCTGCATGCGCCGAAATATCGGCCTCTGCCGCGATACCTCATGCCCCGGAACCCCCGGGGCATGAGCGATTCCGCCATCGCGATGCAGCCGCCGCGGCCAGCGCCGGCCCGGTCGGACCTGCCCTGGCGGATCGGCTCCGCCATCCTCGTCCTGCTGGCGCTGGCGCCGATCGGCGGCCTCGTCTTCTTCGCCTCGCGCGGCTCGGGCGAGCTCTGGCCGCACCTGATCGCCAACGTCCTGCCGGTTGCGGCGCGCACGACGGCGCTGCTCCTCTTCGGCGTCGGCATCCTGGTCACCGTCCTCGGCATCGGTACGGCATGGCTGGTCACGGCCTATCGCTTTCCCGGCCGACGCCTGTTCGAATGGGCGCTGCTCCTGCCGCTCTCGGTGCCAAGCTACGTCATGGCCTTCGCCTATCTCGACGTGGTGCATCCGGTCGGGCCGCTGCAGACCGGGCTGCGCCATCTCTTCGGCATCGCGGATCCGCGCGGCCTGCGGTTTCCCGAGATCCGCTCGCTGGGCGGCGCCATCCTGCTGCTCGGCCTGATCCTCTATCCCTATGTCTACCTGCCGGTGCGGGCGCTGTTCGTCATGCAGTCTGCCTCGCTGCTGGAAGCCTCGCGCACGCTCGGCGCCGGGCGCTTCCGCGCCTTCCGCACCGTAGCGCTGCCGCTGGCCCGTCCCGCCGTCGCCGTCGGCGTCAGCCTGGCGCTGATGGAGGCGTTGAACGACATCGGCGCGTCGGAATTCCTCGGCGTCCGCACGCTGACGGTCGCGATCTACACGACCTGGGTCACCCGTTCGTCGATCGAGGGCGCGGCGCAGATCGCGCTGGTCATGCTGGCGATCGTCTTCGCCCTCGTGCTGCTCGAACGCCTCGGCCGGCGCGGCATGAATTATTCCGCCCCGCGCGGCAACGCCCAGCCGATGGCGCAGCCGCTCTCGGGCGGCGCGGCGCTCCTTGCCGTCGTCGCCTGCGCGCTGCCGATCCTGCTCGGCTTCATCGTGCCGGCGAGCTATCTCGTCGTCTCGGCGGCGCGGCGCATCGCGCTCGGCGGCCTGCCGGCCCATCTCTGGCTCTGGACCGGCAACAGCGTCCTCTTCGCCGCCATCGCCGCGGCGCTCACCATCGCCATCGGCCTGTTCCTTGCCACGGCGGGGCGGATGTCGCGGCGGAAGTCGCTGCACGGCATGATCCGCCTCGCCGGCATCGGCTATGCCATTCCCGGCACGGTGCTCGCCGTCGGCCTGCTGGTGCCGATCGCCGGCCTCGACAACTGGATCGCCAATGCGGTGAAGGGTGTCTGGGGCCGATCGCCGGGCCTGATCCTGATGAGTTCCGGCGCGGCGCTGGTGCTGGCCTATTGCCTGCGCTTCCAGGCGATCACGATCGGCGGCATCGAATCGGGCTTCAGCCGCATCAGCCCGTCGATCGACATGGCGGCGCGCAGCCTCGGCGCCGGCACGGCGAGGCTTTCCGGCGGCATCCACATGCCGCTGCTGTCACCGGCGATCGCCGCCGCCGGCCTGCTCGTCTTCGTCGACTGCATGAAGGAACTGCCGGCGACGCTGCTGCTCCGGCCGTTCAATTTCGAGACGCTCGCCACCTACGTCTATGGTGAGGCGGCGCGCGGCACCTATGAGGACGGCGCGATCGCGGCGCTGGTCATCGTCTTCGCCGGCATGCTGCCAGTGGCGCTGCTGGCCCGCGCCGGCACCCGCGAGCGGCGAAGGCCGCTCGCCTGAGTCGCCGGAACTGGCTAGCCTTTCAGGCTTTTGCCCCGGATCTCGTCGATTGTCGCCGAGGGCGAAATCGCCTGCGGGTCGACCTTCACATGCAGGATGGCGGGCTTGCCGCTCGCGGCGGCGCGCTCGAACGCCGGCAGGAATTCCTCCGTCGTCTCCACCGTCTCGCCATGGCCGCCATAGGCGCGGGCCAGCGCGGCGAAATCCGGATTGACGAGCTTCGTCGCCTCGATCCGGTCCGGATAGCTGCGCTCCTGATGGGCGCGGATGGTGCCGTACATGCTGTTGTCGACGACGATCACGAGGATGGCGGCGCCCTCCTGCGCGGCGGTGCCGAATTCGTTGTTCGTCATCTGGAAGCAGCCGTCGCCGGCAAAGGCGATCACCGTGCGCTCGGGATAGCGCAGCTTGGCGGCGACCGCGGCCGGCACGCCATAGCCCATCGAGCCTGAGGTCGGCGCCAGCTGCGTATTGGGGCCGCGGAAGCGGTGATAGCGGTGCACCCAGTTGGCATAGTTGCCGGCGCCGTTGGTGAGGATGGCGTCCTTGCCGAGCCTTTCGCGCAGCGTCCGCATGACCGCGCCCATCTCGACGCCGCCGACATTGCGCGGCTTCGGGTCCGACCAGTCGCGATAGGCCTTGTTGGCGGCGCGCGTCTCGGCGCTCCAGGGAATGGTCGCGGGCGGATGCACCGCCTCGAGCTGGGCTGCGAAGCCGTTCGGCGTGGCGTTGACGGCGAGCGCCGGCCGGTAGACCCGGCCGAGCTCGTCCGAGCCGCCATGCACATGCACCAGCGTCTGCTTCGGCTGCGGGATGTCGAGCAGCGTATAGCCGGAGGAAGGCATCTCGCTCATCCGCCCGCCGACCAGAATCAGCAGGTCGGCCTCCCTGACCCTTTTGGCGAGCGCCGGGTTGATGGCGATGCCGACCTCGCCGGCGAAATTCGGATGCTCGTGGTCGAACAGGCCCTGGCGGCGCAGCGAGACGCCGACCGGCAGGTCGAAGCGTTCGGCGAAGCGCTGCATCGAGGCGATGGCCGCGTCGCTCCAGCGCGAGCCGCCGAGCACCAGCAGCGGCCGTTCGGCCTTCCAGAGCAGCTTCTGCAATTGCGCCGTCTGGGTCAGGCCGGGATAGGTCTCGATCGGCTCCGAGGCGCCGACGGAGGCGACGGCGGTCTTCTCGCGCAGCATGTCCTCCGGCAGCGCCAGCACGACGGGGCCGGGCCGGCCCGACGTCGCCACCTGGAAGGCGCGCGACAGGAATTCGGGGATCCGCGCCGTCTCGTCGATCTCCGCCACCCATTTGACGACGTCGCCGAACATGCGGCGATAGTCGATCTCCTGGAACGCCTCGCGCTCGCGCATCGAACGGCCGACCTGGCCGACGAACAGGACCATCGGCGTCGAATCCTGCATCGCCACATGCAGGCCGGCAGCGGCGTTGGTCGCTCCCGGTCCGCGCGTGACAAAACAGATGCCCGGCTTGCCGGCGAGCTTGCCCCAGGCCTCGGCCATCATGGCCGCGCCGCCTTCGTGCCGCGCCAGCGCGTCGAGCACGGCCAGGTAGCTCTCGCCGGGCACGCAGAAGACGCGTTCGACGCCATTGGCCTCCAGCGCCTCGACGATGAGGCGGCCGCCGGTACGGGAGGGGATGACGTCGGGCATGAAGGAGATCCTTGCGAGAGGCGGGTTTATCCGACCCCCAGGCTCGAACCGGGGGATCGCTTAGAAGGGGATGGTGGCATCAACTTCTGTTCGGCGAAAGCCGGTGTCGCTAGACTGGCCGGCACGGGGCCAGACGAGGGACGTCGAAAGTGCGTAGCGGATCATTTCTCCGGCGGAGCAGCCTGGCAGGCATGGCCATGGCGGCGCTGATGATGGCGTCGTTTCCTGCCCCGGCGGCCTCGGCGGAAGATGCCGAAGAGGACAAGCCGGCCTATCCGACCGCCGAATTCGCGGAGGGCGCCAAGGAGGCGACCGTGACCAATTCCGGCATCACCGCGCGGGTGTTCCAGGAGCGTCGGCCGCAGATTGATCCGGATGACGACGTGCCGGTGCTGCAGGTCATCGTGAACGGCAAGATGGTGCTGGAGCATGTCGGCACCGCGTCGGGAATGTCCTTGCCGTCGATGAGCGCCTCGATCGTCGATATCGACCCGACCAACAAGAGCAAGGAAGTCTATTTCAGCAGCTATACCGGCGGCGCCCATTGCTGCTCCGAGGTCGTGGTGGCGACCGAGACCGACAAGGGCTGGGTGGCCGTTCCGGTCGGCGCCTTCGACGGCGACGGCGACTACCTGCAGGACCTGAACGACGACGGCGAGGCCGAGATCGTCACGGTCGACAACAATTTCCTCTACACCTTCGATTGCTATGCCTGCAGCGCGGCGCCGCTCGTCATCAAGTCGGTGCGCGACGGCAAGCTGGTCGACATCACGACGGATCCGCGTTTCGCCAAGGCGCATCGCGATTGGCTGCGGCAGCTCGAAGACGATTCCGATCCGGTCGAGCGCTGGAAGTCGCCCGGCTTCCTCGCCGGGTGGGTCGCCGCCAGCATTCGCGCCGGCGAGGGCGAGCAGGCCTTCAAGCAGCTGCAGAAGCACTGGAACCTCGCCACCGACCCCGGCGAGGAGACCTGCGTCACCGGCGGCGACATCGATACCTGCGCCGCCAAGGACCGCAAGACACTGAAGTTTCCCGAGCGTCTGAAGCTATTTCTCGACCATAACGGCTACCGCTTCTGATTTTTTCGCCGGCGAGGCAACGGAAAGCGGGGTCTCGCGCGTTGAAGCCTATGCGGGTGGCTTTGGACGCGTACGCGCGTCCCCTATCGTATGGGATGGAAGATCATGCTTTCTCGACGTTCTCTGTTGACCGGGCTTCTGGCCGCGGCCGTTGCGGCGCCTCTGGCGACGATGGCCCCAGGCGATGCAGAGGCGCAGCAGTGGGGCCCGGGCCCCGACCGCCGGCCGCCGCCGCCGCGCCGTGAACGCGTCCCGCCGCCGCGCCGTGGCTATTACTGGCGTCCGGGTCACTGGGAATGGCGCCGCGGTCGCTATGTGTGGATGAGCGGCGGCTGGATCCCGGCGCGGCCGGGCTATCGCTATCGCCGGTCGGACTGGGTCTGGCGCAATGGTCGCTGGGTCTATGCGCCGGGCGGCTGGTACCGCTGATCTCGGCGGGTTGAATTGGAAACGGCGCGGAATTTCCGCGCCGTTTCTGTTTTTGCGGGTGGCGGCCGTCAGCGATAGGTTGCGCCCAGATGATGCACCGTCAGCTCGGCGGCCGTCGGGACGGAATGGCCCGCCTCCGCCTTGAAGGTCACGATCCGCGGTTCGCCGGGCAGGAGCAGGAAGCTCGCATCGTCGAAATGGCCGGGAATGCCTTCAGCCTCGGCGCGGACATGGAAGGCCGGCGCATCGGCCGATAGCTGGAAGCGACCGGGGCCGAGCTCGCGCACCGAGACCGTCGCCTCCGGCAGCTCGAAGCGCTTCGGCACGTCGGGGAAGACGACGACCTGGTGTTCCGGCGAGGCGACGCCGTCGACCTTGGCGTCGATCACATAGAACCGGTCCTGCGCCACCGGCGCGCCGATCGCCATGATCTCGACGGCGCGGTCGGGCGGAACGCTGCCCTTGGCATGGCGTTCGTCGATCAGCGTTCCCTGGAGGTCGAAGCTGCGCAGCCGCGTCTCCAGCACCACCGGAGCATGCCGGTCGTTGATGGCGCGGACGACGAGCTTGCCGTCGAGCATGCGGGCGGCGAGCGCCACCGGCGCGAAAAAGCGCTTGGCGTGATAGTGCAGCGTCTTCCAGGCCAGCGAATGGTCGATCGACGACCAGGACACCGCCGGCCAGACATCGTTCAGCTGCCAGTATAGCGCGCCCATCGAATGCGGCTTCAGGCTGCGCCAGTAGCGCACCGCCGTCTCGATCGCCATCGCCTGCTGCAATTGCGACAGATAGACGAAGCTCTCGAAGCCGGAAGGCACGCGGAAATAGCGCGCCATTGTATCGATGATGCGCGAATTGCCGGCGCCGTCGCGCTGGTGGAACTCCATCACCGGCGAGGTCGCGTTCCAGTTCTCGCGACCGCCGGCGAAGGCGCGGATGCCGGTCATCGACGGGAAGGACTGGAAGCCGAACTCGGAGCAGAAGCGCGGCTGCACGGTGTAGTAGTGCTCGAAGTTCTTGTTCGAGTGCCAGACGTCCCAGAAATGCAGGTCGCCCGAACGGTCGTCGTGCCAGGCGTCGCCATAGTCCATGTCGCCGTTGCAAGGGCTGGACGGCCAGAAGCGGCGGTCGGGATCGCTGTCCTGCACCGCCTTGTCGATCACGCGGTTCAGCCGGTCGTAGTTGACCAGGTAGCGGTCGCGGTTGTTGCGCGAGATCTCGAACCAGGTGAGCGAGCCGATCACCTCGTTGTCGCCGCACCAGATCGCGATCGACGGCCGGCTGGACAGGCGCTTGATCTGGTAGCGCAGCTCGGCGTCGACCTCGGTGAGGAATTCGGGCGTCGAGGGATATTGCGAGCAGGAGAACATCATGTCCTGCCAGATCAGCAGGCCGAGCCGGTCGCAGGCGTCGTAGAAGGCGTCGAACTCGTAGAAGCCGCCGCCCCAGAGCCGGACCATGTTCATGTTGGCCTCGACGGCGGCGGAGAGCAGCGCGTCGATGCGCTCCGGCGTGATCGCGGCAGGCAGCGAGTCGGCCGGGATCCAGTTGGCGCCCTTGGCGAAAATGTCGATGCCGTTGACGCGGAAGAACATCGAGGCGCCGACCTCGTCCTTCTCGGTGACGACCTCGAGCGTGCGGAAGCCGATGTTGCGACGGACCGTGTCGCCGGGGATCGAGACGACCGCCGGATAGAGCGGCTGCGCCCCGTGGCCGGCCGGCCACCAGAGATCCGGCTTGCCGACGTCGAGCGAGAGCCTTGCCTTGCCGCCATGCTCGGCCGAGACCTTCACGTCGGCGCGCGCCGTCTTGCCGGCCAGCTCCACGGTGAGCGGAACCGTCGCGTCGGCCTGCGCCAGCAGCTCGATCTCGGCGATCGCCGTCACCGTGCCGTCGGCGTGGTGGCGCTGGCGGATCTGCACCGCCTCGATCCGCGCCGTGTCGTAGAGATGCAGGATCGGCTCGGCGTAGATGCCGGTCACCATCAGGCAGGGCCCCCAGTCCCAGCCGCCATGGCACTGCGCCTTGCGGATCATGTTGAGGTCGGGAACCCGGTTGTTCGAGACGCTCCACGGAATCGGGAAGGGCTGCTTCTTCGCGCGCGCTATCGCCTCGGCGCCGGCCGGCGAGAAGCGGACGCGAAGCGCGTTGGCGCCTGGCCGGAGCGCGTCGGTCACGTCGATCCGGTGGCGGATGAAGCTGGAGCCGAGCGTCGCCACCGGCCGGTCGTTCAGGAAGACCTCGGCGAAGGTGTCGACGAACTCAAGCTCGAGCACGGCCCAGCTTCCGGCAAGGTCGGATGCGGCGACGTCGAACTGGCGGGCGATCTCCCAGCTCGCCTCGCCGACCCACTGCATGGCGGCCTCGTTGGTGCCGACATAGGGGGAGGGGATCCGCCCCTGCGCCACCAGCGCCGAATGGACGTCGCCGGGGATCGGGCAGGGGCCGAGCGCTTCGCCAGCGGAGTTGAAAAGCTGCCAAGGGCCGGCCAGGGAGAGTTTCGACATCAACGCGTTTCCTCAATGCGGTGCTGTTTCATTGGCGGCTCGTCCGGCAACCGGCGGCGATTGCGCGACGGACCGCGGATAACTGGTTACCGCGTTTGTTTTCGAGTGGCGAAGAAATTTTCGAGCTTCCATTTGTCCGGCGGGATGCTCATATGCCAAACAAATACGTGCGCATGCGCGCATGCCAGCCTTGGAGGAGCGTCCGATGACCTCGAAACTTGATCAGCTCAAAGCCATGACCGTTGTCGTCGCAGACACCGGCGATCTCGAGGCCATCAAGACCTATCGTCCGGTCGACTGCACGACCAACCCCTCGCTCGTCCTCAAGGCAGCCGAACTGCCCGCCTACCAGGACGTCATCGAGAACGCGATTTCCTGGGGCCGCAAGCAGGGCGGCACCAAGGACGCGGTCGCCGCGCATGTCGCCGACCGTCTCGCCGTCGCCTTCGGCGCCGAGATGTCGAAGCTGGTGCCCGGCCGCATCTCGACCGAGGTCGACGCCGACCTTTCCTTCGACACCGAGGCTTCGGTGAAGCGCGCCCGCGACATCATCGCGACCTATGAGACCATGGGCGTCCCGCGCGAGAAGATTCTCGTCAAGCTCGCCTCGACCTGGGAAGGCATCCGCGCCGCTGCGATCCTCCAGAAGGAAGGCATCGACTGCAACCTGACGCTGCTGTTCTCGCTCGCCCAGGCCGTCGCCTGCGCCGATGCCGGCGTGTTCCTGATCTCGCCCTTCGTCGGCCGCATCCTCGACTGGCACGTCAAGGCCTCCGGCAAGACGTTCGAGCCGGAAGAGGATCCGGGCGTCCTCTCGGTCCGCCAGATCTACAGCTACTACAAGCAGCACGGCATCTCGACCGTCGTCATGGGCGCGTCGTTCCGCTCGACCGGCGAGATCGAGGCGCTGGCCGGCTGTGACCGCCTGACCATCGCGCCGGCTCTGCTCGAGAAGCTCGCCGCCGACAACGGCACGCTGGTGCGCAAGCTCGACCCGAGCAACACCGGCGAGAAGATCGCCACCGTCGCCGCCGACGAGAAGAGCTTCCGCTGGGCGATGAACGAGGACCAGATGGCGACCGAGAAGCTCTCGGAAGGCATCCGCCTGTTCGCCAAGGACCTGCGCGCGCTGCGCGCCCTGATCGCCAAGCGCCTGGAGGCCGGCGTACCCGCCTGATCGCCTTCGGCTCAATTGGAAAGGCCGGTGCCCTCCGGGGCGCCGGCCTTTCTTTTTGGCCCGCCTTCCGGGCCGCCGCACCGCGTCGAATATTTTCTGCGTGCAGAATGTCGACAAATCGGCCAGATTGCCTGCGACAGGATTGCGCAAAGGTTTTCTCAAATGGCTGCGGCTCGCCGACAAGGGCCGACGCGATCCATCGATCCCGCCAAGCGCGCATGGAAACGCCCGATGCAGACGACCGAAACCACCCATTTCCGCCGCCTCAAGCCCGTTCCGCACACGAGCGTCGCCTTCACGGACGGCTTCTGGGCCGAGCGCACGCGGATCAACCGCGAGACGACAATCCCGACCCAGTTCCAGCGCCTGGAGGAGGAGGGCTTCATCGAGGTGCTCGACGTCGACCAGCCGCCGAAGCCATTGGTCCGGCCGATCAACGAATACGGCCTGTCGATGCAGATGTTCTTCGATTCCGATTTCGGCAAATGGATCGAGGCGGCGAGCTACAGCCTCGCCACCCATCCCGATCCCGAAATCGAGGCGAAGATCGATTTCCTCGTCGACAAGCTCGACCACGCCCAACTGGCGGATGGCTATCTCAATACCTGGTTCATCCGCCGCGATCCCGAAAAGCGCTGGACCAATCTGCGCGACTGGCACGAGATGTACTCGATGGGCCATCTCCTCGAGGGTGCCGTCGCCTACTATCAGGCGACGGGCAAGCGCCGCTTTCTCGACGTGATGATCCGCTGCGTCGACCACATCGCCACCGTCTTCGGCCGCGAGCCGGGCAAGCGCCGCGGCTATGACGCGCATGAGGAGATCGAGCTGGCGCTGGTGAAGCTTTTTCGCGCCACGGGAGAGAGCCGTTTCCTCGACCTCGCCCGCTATTTCATCGACGAGCGCGGTGCGCAGAACCCGCACTACTTCGACGAGGAAGCGAAGGAGTTTCCGGGCGGCAAACCGTTCAACTTCGGCACGTACGAATACAGCCAGTCGCACAAGCCGGTACGCGAGCAGGACGAGGTCGTCGGCCACGCCGTGCGCGCAATGTATCTCTACAGCGCCATGGCCGATCTCGCCGCCGAGGACGATGATGCGAGCCTCAAGGCGGCCCTCGACAAGCTCTGGCGCCACCTGACCAGTCGCCAGCTCTACGTCACCGGCGGCATGGGGCCGGCGGTCGAGAACGAGGGTTTTACCCGCTCGTTCGACCTTCCGAACGAGACGGCCTATGCCGAGACCTGCGCCGCCGTCTCGCTGGTGTTCTGGGGCCATCGCATGGCCGGGATCGATCTCGACGCGCGCTTCGCCGACCATATGGAACTGGTGCTGCACAATGGCGCGCTGTCGGGCGTGTCGCTGGCGGGCGATGCCTATTTCTACGAGAACCCTCTGGAGAGCCACGGCCAGCATCGCCGCTGGAGCTGGCATTATTGCCCCTGCTGCCCGACCAATCTCGCCCGCCTCGTCGCCTCGCTCGGCGGCTATGTGGCGAGCCATGACGACGAGAACGTCGCCATCCACCTCTACGCCGCCTCGACCATCGACCTCGAGGTGGCGGGGAGGGCACTGCGGCTGATCCAGCAGACCGCCTATCCCTGGGACGGCGACATCCGCATCACGGTCGAGGCCGACGCGCCGGTGCCGGCGACGCTCTG